>USEV01000011.1 GCA_900553825.1 uncultured Eubacteriales bacterium | reverse complement strand
CGCGGGCGGGGCATAAAAATAACACCTCGCAAGAGGTGCAAAGCATTGAATCCCCCGAAAGGAGCCGACGGAAGCCCCCGCAGGGGGTATTACTATGGCTCCTGCCCCTCCATCTGCGTTTTTTGTCTTTTTGCTCCACACAACTTTACCGCCCGTCTCGGCTTGCCGAAGCGCGGGCGGGGCATAAAAATAACACCTCGCAAGAGGTGCAAAGCATTGAATCCCCGAAAGGAGCCGACGGAAGCCCCCGCAGGGGGTATTACTATGGCTCCTGCCCCTCCATCTGCGTTTTTTGTCTTTTTGCTCCACACAACTTTACCGCCCGTCTCGGCTTGCCGAAGCGCGGGCGGGGCATAAAAATAACACCTCGCAAGAGGTGCAAAGCATTGAATCCCCCGAAAGGAGCCAACGGAAGCCCCCGCAGGGGGTATTACTATGGCTCCTGCCCCTCCGAGCCGAATCCGCGTTTTTGCCTTTTGTTCTCCCACGGTTTCGCCGCCTGCGGCCCGCGTGACCGCAGCCTCGTCACCATAATCGCGCTTGCGGCGGGCGGAACGGTGGATTCCTCCCTGCTTTTCCACATGAAAAAGGGAAAGGAGAACGGACTGACGCGCGAGGAGGCGGCGGAAGCGCTCACGCACGCCGCGTTCTACATCGGCTGGCCCAAGGCGTGGGCGGCGTTCAACCTGGCGAAGGAAGTCTGGACGGAGTGACGGTTGGCGTCACTCCTTTTTTGTGAGGCGGGCACCGCCTTTCGGGGTGCGGACGGGAGAGTTTTGCCGCCCGTGATTTTGCAATTTTCTTTACAAGATGTTCGTCATGTGTTAAAATGCGTGTAAGTACGGAGACCGTGCGGGCGTGCCCGCGCGTACACAGGAGAGGAGGAAATTATGAGCCTGCAAAGTTTTCTGTTCGTCGCAATCGATAAACTTTACAACCCCTTTCAGAACGAGAGGAAGATGACGAAGTACAAGGATGTCGATTTCGTCGTGACCAAGGACATCGTCTATGACGCGTCCGCGCCCGACGCGGGCAAGCTGGACACCTACTATGTCAAAAAGGAGAGCGGGAAATACCCGGTGTTCTTCTACATACACGGCGGCGGATTCGTCGCGGGTGACAAGCATTACCGTCGCGCGCACGCCCGTTGGGCGGCAAACATGGGCTTTTTCGTGGTGAATGTCAACTACGGTCTGTGCCCCGAGTACAAGTGCCCCGAGCCGCACCGTCAGCTGGTGCGCGCCCTCAACTGGGTGGGCGAAAACGCCGAGAAGTACAACCTCGACCTCAACCGCATGATGGTGTCGGGCGACAGCGCGGGCGGCTACTATTCGGCGATGCTCATCGGCATCACCCTCAACAAGGAACTGCAGGCGAAGCTCGGCGTTTCCACCGACCTGCGTTTCAGCGGAGCGGTGCTCAACTGCGGCATCTACGATGTCGCCGTCGCACTCAGGAACAAGTATCCCTTCGACCTCGGCGGCAAGCTCCTCAAGGACTTCGCGGGCATAGGCAAGGACGGCATCGACACCTACGAGTGGAAGGAGCTGCTCAGCGCGCTTCCCTTCGTCACGGCGGAATTCCCCTCCTGCTTCGTCACGAGCGCGGACAAGGATATCTTCTGCGGCGGTCAGGCGCAGGCGCTTTTCGAGAAGCTGGACGCCAACGGCGTGTATCACGAGCAGTATGCCTCCAAGGGGCTCATCGACAACCATTGCTTCTCCCTCAACTGGAAGAGCAAGGCGGCGAGGGAAAACAACAACCTCACGGCGGACTTCATGAAGAGGTTCGTTGCCGGGAAAGTCTGATACGGACAAAACCTTTTTCGGGGGAGCGTGTCCGCTCCCCCCTTTTAATTGCAGTATGCGCCGACGCGGACAGCGTGGGCGTTCGGGGGAAATAAAGGAGAAGAGATGAAGGCAAAACTCAAAGCGGAGATGTGGGACAAGACACAGTACCTCTTCCGCAACTACTACGACAGGATGATGCATTGCGCTCTCTACTATGACGGCGAACCCGACGCCGACGCCCTCCGTCGCGCGCTCACATTCCAGATAGAGCGCGTCCCCGTGCTGCACAGCCGCTATCACAACAACCCGCTCGAACCGTACTGGACGGTGGAGGAGTGGAACATCGACGATGTGTTGCGCGTTGAGAGAGTGAAAGAAATCGAGCCTGCGGTCATGGCGTTCGTGGAGCAACGCATACCTATCGAAAGCAACACGCAACTGCGCGTCGGGCTTTTCCTCGCGGGCGGAAAGAGTGCGCTCGCGGTGGTGGTCAATCATATGTGCTTTGACGGCGGCGACCTCAAATACTTCGTCATCAAACTCTGCGAAAATTACACAAAACTGGTTTCAGGCGACCAAAACATGGAGATAAAGAGCGGTTCGCGCGCATACGGCATGGTCTACTCCTCCATGAGCGACGAGGACGCAAAGGCTGCGAAATCCCTCTACCGCAACATCAGCGAGGTCAAGAGCAAGCACAGGTTCCCGCTCACGGAAAAGAGGGAAGGCGACCGCAACCGCATCATCAAGCACAAGTTCGGCAAGGCCGAGTTCGCGGCGGCGAGGGCGGCGGGAAAGGCAATGGGCTTCACCGTCAACGACATCATCCTCGCGGCGTACATCCGCGCCCTTTACGAGTTCGGCGTGTGCCGCGACGGCGAGCCTCTCACCGTGCCCTGCATGGTGGACCTGCGCCGTCACATGAAGGGCGGCGGCTCCGAAACGGGGCTCACCAACCATACGGGATTCATGACCGTCACCGTCGACGGGGCGGGCAAGGATATGCGCGAGGCGATGGACATCGTCGCCAAGGCAATGGAGCGCAACAAGCACGACAAATTCCTCGGGCTCTACGGGCTGCCCCTGCTCAACCTCGCGTATTCCCTCTTCCCCCACTTCCTCGCGGAACCCGTCATAAGGCTCGGTTACGACAACCCACTCATCGGCATGAGCAACATCGGCTCGATAAACCCCGCCGATTACGCCCTCGGGGAGCTGAAACCCTGCGACGGCTTCTACACCGGCGCGGTCAAGGGCAAGCCCTATATGCAGCTTGCGCTCACCACCTTCGAGGGAGAGGTCACCTTCTCCATCGCAATCACGGGCAACGAAGAGGACGAAAAGATAGTGGAAGAGTTCTTCGGGCTCATCGACAAGAATATGCTCGAAGTCGCAAAGATGGCAAAATAACGGGCTGAAGCCCGCAGGAGGATAGCATGAAAAAACGGGATAAGGGGAGTGTTTCCGTGCCCGACGCAGGGCAGGAAAGGCAGGCGCGCGAGGCAACGGCGGAGGTGTTGCAGACCGTGCCGGCAGAGGAGGCGGCTTCCGCAGAGCAGGTCGTCATCGAGACCAAGGAGAGCAAGAAGCAGTCACGCGTAGCGAAGATCAGCTTCATCTGGACGATAATCAGTATGGCGTACGCAATCGTTTCGGGCGCGACGCTCATCGTCAACGACTGGATTCTCGCGCCGTATTCGTACATCCTGCTCGCCATGCTCTGCGTGTATGTCGTGGTGTTCGTCGCAATCGTCGCGTATTACGCAGGCGACGCCAAGCGCGGCAAGAAGAATGTCAAGACGCTCAAAAAGCTGTTCGGGATGTTCAAGATTTTCACCACGCTCGTGTTCCTCATCGCGACGGCGATTTCCATGACGGGCGTCGTCGAAGCCAAGGGCACGGGGCTGTGGCAGTGGGTCGTCCTCTGCGCCAACATCGTGGTCGCGGCGGTGCAACTCTCGTTGAAAATCACGCTGTTCGTCTTCAAAATCGTCGCACGCAAGGTGGGCGAGCATTACACCGTGAAGGCGCAGACTTACATCAACGGCAAGCTCAAGGAGCAGAAGGCGAAGAGCTATGTCATGAGCAAACTCTACGAGACCGAGGTCACCAAGGAGCCCGAAAGAGCGCAGCTTGCGGCGGACGGGAGCGTCTCCTCCTCGGCGGCGGTGCCGCAAAAGGCAGGCAGGGAGAAGGTGACCCGCCTCAAAATCGACAAGGAAAATGTGAAAGCGCTTGCGGCGCGTGCCGTCGAAAAGCTGAAGCCGGAAGACGGCGGAGACAACGGCGCAAAGAAGTGAGCGCACCCCGCCCCGCGACGCGGGCGGAAGCCGAAGCGGCGGGAAGCGTAGTGCCGAAGCCCGGCGACCGAAGGAGTCGTAAAAGAGCCGAAGCGAAAAAGAATAAGGCATTTGAAAAAGCACCCTGCGAGGGTGCTTTTTTCATAATCCGGTTTTCTGCGTCATCTGGGGCGCGCCACAGAGAGGTGCAAGCGCGGGCGGCAGGACTGTTCGCGCACCACGCTGCACTGATACATTATCCTGCGCGCGAATCTCTCGGGGCGGACGAGGTTGTTGATGACAAAGGGTTCCTCGCCGTCGGTGATGACCTTGATTTTGCCGTAGCCCAGCAGTGACTGCAGGGGCCCCTGGCGCACATCTATGTAGCGTATCTCGCTGAGCGGAAGCATGACGCTCACCGTGTTGCCCACGCCCGAGCGGTAGAGGAATTTGTCCTCGGTGACGATGATTTCGCGGAAATACAGCGAAATCGCGTGCATGACGGCGATGAGGACGACGAGAAGCCCCGCCGCAAGCAACGCCCATTTGAGGTTGTCGGGGGAGAGATATTTGGGAGCGCCGGAGTAGTTGGGGTCGAGCGCACCCTCGATGTCGCCCGCGAAAATCCAGAGCGCGGCTATCGCGCCGCCCAGGATTGCCGCTAGCAGAATTTCACGCAAAAAAGCCCACGCCGAAAAGCGCGCTCGCGCGATGATTCTCTCGGATTTGGAATAGGTCCTTTCCAGTTTACGCATACCTGCTCCCAGGGTCGAGTGTAACTCTTTTTGACCACCTTGTCAAGCGCGCCCGTGCGCCCGTGCGTCTCGCGCCTAGGTCCTGTGACAGGGCGGAAAATGCGACATTCTCACCGAGGTGCACCCGAAGGGCACGAATGTGCGCTCCACGCATTCCTCGGAGAATTTGGGAGTCGTCGGCACGGGGGCAAGCCCGTCCTCGCCGTACTCCCAGTTGACGACATTGCGGCATTTGATGCGCAGTTCGAAGGGCGGCGCGGTGTGATTGAACGGATATTGGGTGAAGTCGTTGACCGCGGTGCGTTCGTTGTCGTAGAGCGCGAGCCCGCCGCCCAGCGTCTTTTTCGCCAGCACGGGCGCGAACGCCCACTTGTGCGAGGCAAACACCGCCGCGGTGCCGTCCTTCGACGCGGAGGTTTCCTCGCCTATGCGGGACGCCATGAGCAGGCTGCCCTTGTAAAGCGACACCGACCCGTCGCGGTTGGGCGACACGGTGAGGGGTATGTTGAGCTTGAGCATGAATGTGCTGCCGGTGCGGAGAATGCACTTTGCGGATATGCTGCGCTCGCCCGAGGCAACCACCTGTCCGCCGGATATGAGCTGCATGGTCGTGCGTGCGGGGACGCGGAAATTGAGCCTGAGGTTGACCTCGCCCTCCGCCTCCTCCACGCGGAACACGATTGTGTTGCGGAAGGGATAGCCCGTGTCCTCCTTGATGCGGAGCGTCGCGCCGTTCACCTTGGTCGAGATTGTGCACGGGGCGTATCCGAAGAAATTGAGCTCGTCGTCGCGCGTCATGCACAGCGATTCCAGGAACATCGGGTAGGCGGAAATGAGCGCCACCGCACCCGGAGTCACGCCCCTGCCGAAGAAGGGGTTGCCCGAGGGCAGACCGCCCACGAATTCGCCGTTGGCGCGCGATGCCTCCGTCTGGTTGGGGAGCAGGAAGTCCTGCACGGCGGAGAGGCTCTCCGTCCCTGCCGCGCCGATGACATTGAACACTATCTCCTCGATGAGGTCCGCACAGGCGAGTTCACCCGTTGCGGCGAGCACCAGAATCAGCGATTCCAGCATCTCCACCGCGCTCTCGACCCCTATCGGGGAGAGGGGAGATGTGCCCGCTATTCTTTCCGCGGAGGCGAACATTCCCGTCGCGTTGCCGTGGAAACGCTCGAGTGCGCCGATGAAGCGCAGGGAGAGCAGCCCCAGCCTGTCGTCGCCCATGAAGTCGCCGTAGGTGCAGGGGTACTTGACCGCCTTTGCGAGGTTGACGCCGTCGGTCTCGACGATTAGACGGTGCGCCGTCTTTTTCCATTCGTTCTCGGCGCGGGTCACGGTGAATGGCTTTCGGGAATTCTCCTCCGTCGTTTCAAACGCCTGAACCGTGCGCAGGACGCGCTTCGCCATGCCCGACGACACGATTTTGGAAGCGGGTTTTTTGTAGGGAAATTTGTTGGCAATCCTGAACCAGCCGCAGGAGGCGTCGTTGAGCTCCTCGGCGAGGTCTTTCAGCCATTCGGGGTCCTTTTCGCGGTAGACGGCGGCTATTGCGGGAATTTCCTCGAGCAGACGCGCACGGGGGTGAAACCAGAGCGGCGTGACGCCGAGGGTGTTGAACTGATTTTTGAAGAACTTTTTGAGGAACTCCACCGCGCGCATATCGCCCGTGAGCTCGTAGTAGGAGAGCAGGGTCTTGACCGCCTCTATCTTTGCCGAAAGCGCGCCCTTTCCCTTGGGGCCGAAATCGCCGCCCGCCTGCGCGCTCTCGAAGATTGCCGACATATATCCGTCCGCCTTTTCGCGGAGCAGCCTCTCGTCCGTCACGCCTGCGAGCAGAATCAGCCCGCGGACATACCGCGGGAAAAGCTCGCCCGACTTCCACTCCCCGTTCTCGAGCAACGACGCATCAGCGCCCAGCCTCTTCTGCAGGGAGTTTGCAAGGGCAATCTGCCTTTTGAGCCAGCCCTCGGGGAGTATGCCCCCCACCGGCAATTTGCGGAGTTTGTGAGAATTCTTCGCCATGAACTTCCGACCCCTCGCGGGCGCGCAGTTGTGCGTGCGTACCCCGCAACGACATTTTACACGAAACGGAGGTTTATTGCAAGCCCAATAATTCCCGAACCCGTCATTTTGCAATCTGCGCGCATACGCCTCCAACGGTTTGACAAAGGCGGGGAAAAGAATTAACATATTGCGGAGGTGAACTATGAAATACGCTTTCATTCTGGGCGACGGCATGGGTGATTATCCCGCTCCCGAGCTCGGCGGCAAAACTCCTTTGGAGGCGGCGGACAAACCGTGCATGAATATGCTCGCGAAGACGGGCAAGGTGGGGCTTGTCAAGACGGTCCCCGACAGCTGCAAACCGGGCAGCGATGTGGCGAATCTCGGCGCGCTCGGTTACGACGCGACCAAGTGCTACACGGGCAGGAGTCCCCTCGAGGCGCTCTCCATCGGAGTGAAGATGAAAGACGACGATGTCGCCCTCCGCATGAACCTTGTCACCCTCGGCGACGAGGAGAAGTTCGAGGACAAGACCATGGTGGACTACTCCGCGGGCGAAATCAGCACGCCCGAGGCGCGCGAGCTTGTGGAATATCTCGGACGCGAGCTCGGCAACGAGCGCTTCGCGTTCTATGCGGGCGTCAGCTACCGCCATTGCCTCATCATCGCGCACGGCAGTGTCGCGATGCAGCTCACACCCCCTCACGACATAAGCGGAAAGAGGGTGGGCGACCACCTCCCGCAGGGCGACTTCGCAGAGGAACTGCTCGCGCTCATGAAGCGCGCAAACGAACTGCTTTCAAAGCACCCTGTCAACAAAAAAAGGGTTTTATCCGGTCAAAAACCCGCGAACAGCATCTGGTTTTGGGGACAAGGCACTCGCCCCGCCCTCGAAAACTTCCATGAAAAATACGGCATTTACGGAGGCATGGTGAGTGCCGTCGATCTGCTCAAGGGCATAGCAATCGGGACGGGCATGAAGAGCGTCGATGTCGAGGGCGCGACGGGCACTCTCTCCACCAACTGTGAAGGCAAGGTGAAGGCGGCGCTCGGCTTGCTCGCCGACGGGTGCGACTTCGTCTTCGTGCACCTCGAAGCGCCGGACGAATGCGGTCACCAGGGCGATTTGCAGGGCAAAATCAAGGCAATCGAAATGGTGGACAAGCGCATCCTGCAGCCCATCTACGACAGCCTGAAAGCGAGCGGGGAGGACTTTGCAATCATGGTCATGCCCGACCACTACACCCCCGTCACCCTGCTCACGCATTCCCGCGAGCCCGTGCCCTTCCTCATGTATTCCTCAAAGCGCGCGCTGACTGCGGGCGGCGAGTACAACGAGAGGGCGGCAAAGGAGAGCGGCGTGTTCTACGAAAAGCCGTGGGAGCTCACAAAGGAATTTTTCTCGCTGTGAGGCGGAAAGGATTGAAAAACGGCGGAAGTTCCGCCGTTTTTCTTTTGCTTTTTCGGGTTGTCGGGTTTGGGCTGTCGGGTTTTCGGGGTTGCCCTAGGTTTCCGTCTTTTGACCTTGTCTTTCGACTTTGCCCTCGGTTTTGCGTTTTTCCCTCGGTTTCGGGTTCGCCCTTGTTTTTTGACTTTGCCTCGGGTCTTTGATTTTCATCGGTGCGGGGAAGGGCGTCAGATTATCCCCCAGCTTCCCGGGGTGACGAAGAGCACGCTCACCAGCGCGAGCACCACCGTGAGCACCACGGCGTGCAGGATGTACACGAAGATTGCGTATCTGCCCAGGAAGCCGAGCGGCAGCGTCCATTTGCCGTCCAGGAAGGGCAACAGGCTGTAACGGCGGGGATAGAGCACGGGGCCCAGCGCCGTGCCCGCGAAGAAGCACGCGGCATAGGGGATGAGGTTGCATATATCCCCGGGCGAAAAATCCGCGCGGTTGTAGAATGTCGCGGGGTTGCCGTGGGCGTCTGTGTACGGGAAGACGGGCGCAAGCCAGATGGGAGTGTCTGCGGGCGGGGTGTAGAGGTAATAAAGACACACCACGACCACCATGACGGCGAGCGCGACGACCGCCTTTGCCACCGTGTTGTGGCGGCAGACGATTTCTATGAGCGCGTAAAAGAGTATGCACGAGGCGTAAAAGTGCAGGACGCCGAAGTCGACATGAAAGCCGCGCATTCCGAGCACATTTTCCGCGAGGTACGACGCGCCCGTGTAGGCGAGCGCAACCGCCGCGAGTATGCCTCCGCGCTTGAGGTTGGAGCGCGAGAAGCTGCACGATATGCCAGAGATGATGATGAAAAGACAAAGCACGGCTATGCGTATCCGGTTGTGCAGGTCGCCGTCTCTGAACTGCGTGCACCACACGAGGAAATCCCGCGTGCTCTGCGAGATGTTGCCGTAGTCAATCCACGCGCCGCCGAACATCTTTTCGCTGAACAGCAGGCAGAGGTGGTCGAGCAGCATCATCACGACGCACGCGCCGCGCAGGAAATCTATCTCCCAGATTCTCTGCCTCTTGGGCACGGGAGCCAATGTAACGGAAATATCGGGTGAAATCAGGGTCTGGATGTCCGTCATCTCTTTTTCTTTTTCCATTCGGTCTTGACAAGCACCAGCCCGTCGCCGCGCTTTTCGTAGAGGTCGTAGCGGTTGGCGTATTCGTACACGATGACGCCGGGGTTGACCTTGCTCTTGTAGATTGTGGGCGCCTCGGGCGTGCGGCCGCCCACGCCCTTTTTCTCGTATTCTATCACATCTCCGCCGAAATAGCGCTCGAGGGGTTTGACTATGAGGCTGCGCACGGTGATGATGACCGAGCACACCAGACACAGCACGAACCCGAAGATGTAAAGCCGCCCGTCGACGCCGCCGACGAACAGCCCGAAGTCGAAGACGAAGTACAACACCGCGCCGTATATGAGGTATGCAAGCGGGATGTAGAGCCCGAAATAGCATACGACTTTCGCCACAAATCCGAGCACGAATTTGAGGATTTTCCACACTATTCCGAGCGCCGCGGTCACGACGCCGCCGAACAAGCAACCGAATGGCCTCACCCGTAAAGCATATCACAACGACCTCGGGGTGTCAAAGCGTGCGCGTGCGTGCTGCGGGTTTTTCATGCGCTTGCGTCCGCACCCGCGTGTTGACTGCCCCCGTGAAAGGTGTTATCATTGTTGCGCGGCAATGCCGCGATACGGAGGAAATTATGCTGATTGTTCCAAGGCCATTCAAAACCGAAGAAAGGGAGGGCGCTTTCGACTTTTCCCTCGCCTCTGGGGTGAGCGCACCGCTCCCCGTCATAGCCGAAATCCTGGGCAAACCCGCCGCGGAAAACGCCGACATCGTCTTTGCCGTCGCGCCCTGCGAGGCGGACTATGTCCTCGAAGTGAGCCCCGACGGAGTCCGTGCGGAATCCGCAAGCGGGGAAGGGCTGTTTCACGCCGCCGTCACCCTCAAACAGCTCGCGCAAGCGGGCACAATCCCCGCGTGCAGAATCGAGGACAAGCCGCGTTTTGCCTACCGTGCGGGCATGATTGATGTCTGCCGCCACTTTTTCGGCGTCGAAACCGTCAAAAAGCTCATCGACACGATGGCGCTTTTCAAGTTCAACCACCTGCATTTCCATGTCAGCGACGACCAGGGCTTCCGCCTGAAAATCGACTCCTTCCCCAGGTTGCACCAGATAGGCAGCGTGCGCCCGAGCACCTGCGCCGACGGCAAGCCCCACGGCGGGTATTACACCAAGCAACAGATTGCGGAAATCGTGGACTACGCGGCGGAAAGGTTCATCACCGTCGTCCCCGAAATCGACCTCCCGGGACACACCCGCGCCATGCTCGCGGCATACCCGGAGCTCGGTTGTTCCGGCAAGCCGACCACGGTTGCGACATGGTTCGGCATACACTCGAAAATCCTCTGCGCCGGAAAGGAATCGGTGTACGACGCTCTGGACAAAATCCTCGCCGAAGTTGCGGAGATGTTTCCGTCCGAGCTCTTCCACATAGGCGGCGACGAAGTCGCAAAGCTGGAGTGGTCGAAGTGCGCGGACTGCGCCGCCACCATAAAGCGCGAAGGGCTGGCGGGCTATGCGGCGTTGCAGGGTTATTTCACCAACCGCGTCATAGCAATGCTCAAAAAACACGGCAAGACCCCCATTCTCTGGAACGAGGCGCTGGATTCGGATATGCTTGACCCCGACGCCGTCGTGCAGTACTGGGCGATGGGCAGACAGCCCGCCGAGCGCGTGTGCCGTGCCGTCCGCGAGGAAGGCAGAAAGATAATCATGAGCCGTTGCGACCCGTATTATCTGGACTATCCCTGCGGGATGCACTCGCTGAAATCGGTGTACGGTTTCGAGCCCTGCCTCGAGGAATTCGGCGAGGAGGCAAAGGCCGCCGTCGTGGGCGTGGAGTGCCCGCTCTGGACCGAACATGTCGCGGACGAAAAACGCCTGTTTTTCATGTTCTATCCGCGTGCAATCGCCGTTGCGGAGAGCGGCTGGAGCACCCCCGAGAAGGATTACGAGGACTTTGAAAGACGCCTTTGCGCCGTCGTGCCCATGCTCGCGCAGTACGGCGTGGAGGGCGAGCCCGTCGCGGAATGCAACCCCGGCAGGCTGAAGAGCCTCGCGCAGGCGTCATCCTTCGGCATGAAGATGCAACGCCGCGCCGACATCACCTCGGCGCGCAACTGGCGCAGTATGCACATGAAGTGAGCAAACGCACCGAAGCCGAGCCGCCGAAGCGGCGGACGGCAAGGGTGCGAAACGAAAGACCGAACGCGCGCCCGCCTCGCGGCGGGTGTGACAAGATTAACTTTAATTAAGGTGTGACATGAAAACTACCGATTACGGCAACTACGGCAAATGCGCCGTCTTCGAGCGTGCGGGCGTCAAAGTCATGGTGACGCTCGACATCGGGCCGCGCATCATCTGGTTCGGCGACGACAAGACGAACTTCCTGAACGAGGACAGGGCGCGCAATGTCTCCAAGGGCGGCGACTACTTTGACCACGAGTACGGCGCGGGGACGACATGGTATCTCTACGGCGGACACCGCGTGTGGAAGTCGCCGGAGGACCTCGAGACCTACACCCCGGACAACTTCCCCGTCGAATGCGAGTGCGACGACCACGGCGGCAGGTTCTCGTGCCGCGTCGCAAACAGGCTGGACTATGCGCTGGAGCTCGAGCTCGACTCGGACGGCGTGCTGACGGTGGTCAACGAGGTTGCCAACAAGGCCGTGCAGCGCAGTCTTGCGGTGTGGGGGCTGACCGTGGTTGCGAAGGGCGGCACGCTGGTGCTGCCGCTCAACGACCCGACGGACGAGCTCAACCCCGTCTTCAACCTGGTGAGCTGGCCCTACAACGACCCCGAGGACCCGAGGCTCTTTGTGGGCAGGAAAAAGCTCGCGCTCCGTCAGACGGACAAGGAGGAGGCAATCAAGGTGGGCACATTCTCCAGAAAAGGGCGCGCGTACTATGTCCTCGGCGACAAGGCGATGAAATGGGAGTGCGTGCCCTGTCTCTTATACACATCTCCGAGCCCACGAGACGTAGAGG
>USEV01000010.1 GCA_900553825.1 uncultured Eubacteriales bacterium | reverse complement strand
TTCCTCTACGTCTCGTGGGCTCGGAGATGTGTATAAGAGACAGCCTTTCGAGAGAATCTCTATTTCGACATCCTCTCTCCTGGCGCCGAGCTCACCGAGTGCCTTTTCGACGGCGAGCTCAACGCTGCTCGCCTTTTCGACAACTGACTTTTCCATTTACCGATTACCTCGCGGGCCTGAAGCCCCCTCTCTTATTCTCCTCGCGCTTGTCGAGGATTTTCCCCACCAGCGCGAACACAAGCTGGAACACGACCGACACGAGCGAGCTCGTGAAGGTGTAGAGCGCGAACGCCGCCGAATAGAACAGCGCGAACACGCCTATCATGAGCGGCATGAAGTACTGCATCATCTTCATGTTGGACTGCATACTGTCGGTGCCCTTTTTCCCGTTTGCGGAGGGAGGAGGAGCACCCTGCGACTTGGTGAGCAGCTTCTGCGACACGAAGGAAAGCGCAATCGAGAGCGCGGGGAGCAACAACCAGCCGTTCCAGCTCGCGTCGCCTTTGCCCCAGCCCGCTTCGTCCGCGCCGATGACCTTGCCCATGACGAGGTTGTACTCGTCCTTGGTCACGCCCGTTATCTTGGACATCGCAAAACCTTCCTGCCCCGTAGCCGTGAGATAATCGGGCACGCCGTCCTGCCAGCTGTCGGAGACGAAGATGTTGTGAATCCAGAGGAATTCTCTCTTTTCGGTGCGGGCGTCGGAGAAATACGCGTCGTAGACCGCCTGCTGCGCCTTGTCGACCGCCGCGTCGTAAAGCGCGGCGTTCTCCTCCGTCTTCTCTATGGTCTCGTAGCCCTCGCCGAGCTCGTCCTCCATCACCTGCTCGAAGACGATGTAGCTGGAATGATAGTCCTGCGCGAACTGGTAGCCGACCATCTCGCGGAAGCCCGCGAACACCACGAAAAAGACGACAAGGGTCACAAGCGAAGGCAGACACGCGCCGAACATGGAGTACTTCTCCTTCTTGTAAAGCGCCATCTGTTCCTGCTGGTAACGCTGCTTGTCGTCGCCGAATTTCTCCTGCAGGGCTTCAAGCTGGGGACGCATTCTCTCCATCGCCTTTGCGTTGCGACGGGAGATGACCCTCTGCCAGATGTCGAGCGGGGATAGCACGAGCTTCAGAATGACGGTGAACGCGACGACCGACCAGCCGAAAACGGCGATGTCGTCGTCCAGACCGTACATGAGCTTGGCGATGAAATGAGAAGGCTCGGACACGGCATCTCCCGAAACATCGAAAGTGCCGCTGTCCGCGTTGCACGCCGAAAGCACGAAACAGGACAACAGCAGCAACAAAATCACTGCGTATATCCTGAAAATCCTGCGGCGCCTGATATCTACACGAGCCATTTGATTCTACCTCTGTAATTCTCGGGAACCGGGTCGAAACCGCCCTTCGAGAACGGGTTGCAACGAAGCAACCTCCACGCTCCCATTGCCCCGCCGAGGAACAGTCCGTAGCGGCGGATTGCGTCGTAGGCATACATCGAGCAGGTGGGGGTGTAACGGCAGCTGCGCCCGATAAACGGCGAAAGCGTGCGCTTGTAAAGGAGGATGAAAGCCATGCCGAGCCACTTCATCTCACTCCTCCGCACGCAACTTTCCCGCACGGGCAAACGCCGTGCCGACTGCCTCGGATATGCCGTGAAAATCCAGCTCCGCCGCGGAAGGCTGCACCGCTATGACATAAAGATAACCCGGGTCTATCCTGGAAACGAGAGGAGTGAGCGCCTCGCGCAACAGCCTCTTGACGCGGTTTCTCACCACCGCGCCGCCCACCTTGGACGACACCGAAAGCCCTATCTTCAGTCCCTCGCCCGACTTTGCGTAAATCAGCGCGAGATGACGGGTGCGTGTGCGTTCGCCGCGTTTGTAGACATAGGTGAACGCCGCCCTCTTTTTGAGACGGAACTCCTTTTTCACTACGCGGTGAGCTGCTTCCTGCCTCTTGCGCGGCGCCTCTTGAGAACTTTTCTGCCGCTGGTGGACTTCATCCTCTCACGGAAACCGTGAACTTTGCTTCTCTGTCTTTTCTTGGGTTGATAGGTCTGTTTCATGTTGCCTCCGAGGGCTGCCGCCCTGTTTTTATATTGCGGCGTGCACTTGCGCGCACAGCAAAAAATACGCTGGGTTATTATATTTAATAATTATCCGCGTGTCAACTGTTTTCGCCCCCGTGCGGGGAATTCAGTTGTCCGTGCCCGCGCTCACATGCTCTCGGGCGCGTCGATGCCGATGAGCCCGAGCGCGCAACCGAGCGTCCTCTTGACGAGGTCGGCAAGGAAAAGCCTCGCGTTGGTCGCGCCCTTGTCCTCGCCGAGAATGCGGTGGTCGATGTAAAAGCGGTTGAACTTTTCGGCGAGCTCCACCGCGTAACGGGTGACCGTGCAGGGCTCGCGCAGTCTCGCCGCGGTGCGCACGGCGTCCTCGAAGGACAGCACGCATTTGACGAGCTCGAAGCCCTCCTCGTCCGCTATCGAGGAAAAGTCCGCCTGCGAAATGTCGTAGGAGCCGCCCTTGCGGAGCGCGCTTGCCGCGCGGGCATAGGTGTACTGCACATAGGGCGCCGTTTCGCCGTCGAAGTTGAGCACCTTGTCGAAGGAGAAGACGATGTCCTTGATGCGGCTGTTCCACAGCGCGGAGAACACGACAGCCCCCACGCCGACGCTTTCCGCGACGCTTTCCTTATCGGCGAGAGAGGGGTTTTTGTCCTCGATGATCTGCCGCGCCTTTTCCACGGCTTTGTCCAGCACTTCGGCGAGCCAGACGACCCTGCCGCCGCGCGTGCTCATGGCGCCGTCCTCCAACGAAACCATGCCGAACGCGATGTGTTCCATATCCGCCGCACCGTCAAAACCCATGAGTTCAAGCACCTTAAACAGCTGTTTAAAGTGCAGATTCTGCTGATACGCCACGACATAGAGGCACTTGTAGAAGTTGTAGGTGCGCTTCCTGTAATACGCCGCGGCGATGTCGCGCGTGGCGTAAAGCGTCGCCCCGTCCGCCTTGACGAGGAGGCAGGGCGGCATGTCGTATTCGTCCAGGCGGACCACCTTTGCGCCGTCGGATTCCGTGAGCAACCCCTTGTTTTCGAGTATGTCGAGGCAGGGCTGCATCTTGTCGTTGTAGAAGCTCTCGCCCGCATAGCTGTCGAACGAGATTTTCAGCCTGTCGTATATCTTGCCCACCGCGCGCATCGTTATCTGTTTGAACGCGTCGAAATATTCCGTCGCGGCGGGGTCGCCGTCCTCAATCCTCTTGAACCAGGCGCGCGCCTCGTCGTCCAACGCGGGGTCCTGCTCCGCCTCCTTGTGATAGCGCACATACAGCGAGTTGAGGAAGTATTCGTCGCGGGAGAGAACCTCGTCGAGCGACGACCACTTGCGCACCGCGACGATGAGTTTGCCGAACTGCGTCCCCCAGTCGCCGAGGTGATTGATGCCCACCGTGTTGTAGCCGAGATAGCGGAATATGCGGTAAAGCGCCGCGCCGATGACCGTCGTGGAGAGGTGCCCTATGTGGAAAGGCTTTGCGATGTTGACGGAGGAATAGTCTATGCACACCGTCTTGCCCTCGCCCTCTCGTTCGCCGCGGGTGCTCTCGCCCGTCCAGGACGCGAGCTCCGTGAGCTTTTTCGCCACTTCCTCGCGGGAGAAGAAGAAATTGAGGTATCCGCCCGCCACTTCCGCGCGCTCTATGACTGCGGGAAGCTCAAGCCCCGCATACAGCTCGGCGGCAATCTGCGGGGGCGCCTTTCTCATCGTCCGCGCGAATTTGAAGCAAGGCAGGGCGAGATCGCCGAGTTTGCTCTCCTTGGGAATCTCGAGTGCGGCGAGCACATCGCCTTCCGCAAGCGCGCCCGAACTTGCGGACGCAACGCATTTTGCAACTTCTTTTTCGAACATACTAAACATTGAAGCGGAAGAGGACGACATCGTTTTCGCGCATGACATAGTCCTTGCCTTCGCTCCTCACCTTTCCTTTTTCTTTCGCCGCCTGGAACGAGCCGCACTCCAGCAGGGTTTCGTAGTCCACGATTTCGGCGCGGATGAAGCCCTTTTCGAAGTCGCTGTGAATCTTGCCCGCCGCCTGCGGCGCCTTTGTGCCTTTGACGATTGTCCACGCGCGGGTCTCCTTTTCGCCCGCGGTCAGGTAACTTATGAGCCCGAGCAGCCTGTACGACGCGGACACCAGCTTGTCGAGACCGCTCTTTTCCAGCCCGTATTCCGCCATGAACATCTCGCGCTCCTCGTCGTCGAGCGCGGCGAGGTCCTCCTCGAGCTTGGCGCAAAGCACGATTGACTCCGCGCCCTCTTTCTTTGCCTCCTCCTCCACTTCCTTCGTGTAGGCGTTGCCGGCAAGCCCGCTCTCGTCCACATTGGCGACATATATGACGGGCTTCACCGTGAGCAGGAACTGCTCCGCGACGAACGCCGCGAACTCCTCGTCGACGGACATGGAGCGGAGAGGTTTGCCGCTTTCGAGCCACGCCTGCATCTTGCAAAGACGGTCGACATCTTCCTGATACTTCTTGTCCGCCTTCAGCATACTCTGCGCCTTCGCGAGCCTGCGTTCAAGCGTTTCGAGGTCGGCGAAAATGAGCTCGAGGTTGATTGTTTCCATGTCCCTGACGGGCGAAACGGAGCCGTCGACATGGGTGATGTTCTCGTCCTCGAAACAGCGCACGACATGGACGATTGCATCCACTTCCCTGATGTGAGAGAGGAACTTGTTGCCCAGCCCCTCGCCCTTGCTTGCGCCCTTGACGAGCCCCGCGATGTCCACGAATTCCAGCGTGGTCGGGGTGATTTTCTTGCTGTCATAGAGGGCGGCGAGTTTGTCGAGCCTCTCGTCGGGGACGGCTACGACGCCGACATTCGGCTCGATTGTGCAAAAGGGGTAGTTCGCTGCCGCCGCACCCGCCTTTGTCATGGCGTTGAAAAGGGTGCTCTTGCCCACATTGGGGAGCCCCACCACACCTAGCTTCATATTCCTCCTCCGCGGCGGGCGTGTCCGCCCGCGCGTTCTCAACGGGATTTTCCGTGAATATAGTAAAACAATTATAAAGCAATGCCGCGAATTAGTAAAGAAAACGCGGCAACTTTCCCCGCCCGCTTGCGCACACGCCGCGCCGACCCCGCGGACGGAAAGGAGTGCGCAATGACCTTTCTGGAAGCGTTGATTCTCGGGCTGGTGCAGGGTGCGGGCGAATTTCTGCCCGTGTCGTCCTCGGGGCATCTGCTCCTGCTCGAAAAACTGGGTGTGGGAGAGGAAAGCCTCTTCTTCAACATCTGCCTGCACCTGGGCACCCTCGCGGCGGTGCTCGTCGCCATGCGGAAAAAGATTTTTGCCCTCTTTTCCCGCGAAAACCGCGGAACGCTCCTTTACATCCTCCTCGCCTGCATCCCGACCGCGGGGCTCGCGCTCGTTTTCAAGTACGCCCTGCCCGACCTGGTGGGCGGCGCCTATCTGCCGCTCGGCTTCATGACGACCGCGGTCGTGCTCTTCGCCTCCGAAAAACTGTGCACCGCGAAGCTGCGTCCTCTGGACGCGAAATCCGGCTTTGTGAGCGGCGTGTTCCAGGGCATCGCAGTGCTCCCCGGCATCTCGCGCAGCGGAGCAACCATAGCCGCCCTGCGCTTCTGCGGCGTGGAAAAGTCCGCGGCGGCGGAGTTCAGCTTCCTGCTGTCCGTGCCCGTAATCCTCGGCTCCGCTCTGTACGAAGGCACCGAGCTCGCCCTCACGGGCGGACTCGGCGGCGTTGACCCCGTGCCCCTGCTGGTCGGGGTTGCGGCGGCGTTTTTGTCGGGACTTGTGGCAATCCGCTTCTTCCTCTCCGTCGTCGCAAAAAAATCCACTCTCCCATTCGCCCTCTACACCGCCGCTCTTTCCGTCGTTTCCTTCTTTTTGTTGTACTCCCCCGCGTAAACCCGCCGTCGGGCGGCGCGCGGGCAAGCAAAACCCCGCGTCGGACGCGGGGTTTTTTGTGCGGATTGATTTTCGCGGGGCGCGGCAAGACGCCGCCCGCCGTCATTTCAGCTTGACCACCGCAACTCCGTTTGCGGGCACGATGGCGGTGACGCGCTTGCCCTTGAGGTACGCTTCGCCTGCAATCATGCTCATGACGCCGCCCGTTCCGCTCATGGCGACATAGTCGTCGCGTTGCAGTTTTCCGATATCTAACGAGCTCTTTTGCCTTATCGCCGTCCTGTTGAAGAAGCACACCGCCACCCCGCCGTCGGCGAGAGGTTTGGCGAGCACATCCACCATGCCGCGCTTCACTCTCTTCGCCTGTTTTGCGAGCGCGTCCTGGTCGATGGCGATGAGGTCGCGGTTGGTGACGATGTCCAGCACGGGCTTGGTGATTTTGCGGATGTCGTTGCCGAGCACGAGCGGCGCGCTCATCATGCACCACAGCGCAAAGTGCGCGAGGTTCTGGTCATAGGTGAGCTTGCCGTTGCCGACTTCCAGCATATCGGGGTCGTTGAAGTGCGCGGGAGAGGCGTATTTCCAGAGCTTGACATTCCGCGAATAGATGACCTTTATCCACGGCCACCAGGGACGGATGTCGGGCGTGGTGCGCCACATATTGCCCGCCGTCGCGCCCCACAGCCAGGGCTTGCGGAAGCCCCATTCGCAGATGGAGAAAAGGATGGGCTTTTCGGGAGTGCCGTTTGCCTCCGCCACTTCCGCCGACGCCGCTTGCAGGCACTTTGCCATCCTGCGGTACTGTATTGCGGCGGACTCGCGGTTGTTCGTGACGGGGTTGCCGAGCTCGACGGTGTTTCTGCCCGCCCTGAAGCGCACAACGGTCTGGAAGCGCGCGGTGAGATTCCAGTGCTTCTGCGAGGGGAAGGAGATGCCCTCCTGTTCCTCGCCGTTTACCGTGACGCCGAGATACTTCTCGTACTGCCCGTATTTCTTGATGAGCACGGTGAGCACATATTCGCCGTCGTTGTCGACGACTATGTTGTCGAAGACGATGCTCCCCGCGCCCGCGTCCATGCCCGACACATACTGTCCGCCGGGCAGGCGTTCGTCCTTCATCCTGCGGGCAAGCCCCTTGAGAATGGCGTTGGACACCTGATATTCCGTGCCCTTGCCGCTCCCCTTTTCGGAGATTTCTATGCCGTAGACCAACGGCGCGTATTCGGGCACGGGAATGTTGTGACAAAAGTCGTACTTGAAGTACTCGAAGCCCCACTTTGCAAGGGTACGCGCGTCGTCGCGTTCGCGGCCCAGGCTCGCGGGCAGGTCCTCGCAGGTGAGGGTGCCGTTGGAGGAATATATGCCCGCCTTGAAGCCCATCTCGTTCAGCCTGTCGACGACATACGCCATGCCGTGGGGGAAGCGGACGAGGTCGCCCTGCCATTCCCCGTTTTCGTCGCGCATATTGGAGTGCCAGTTGTCGTCGAGGTTGACATAACAATATCCCGCGTCCAAAAGCCCCGTATCCTTCATGGCGCGAGCGGTGTCGAGGATGAGCTTTTCGTCGATGTTGTTGCGGAAGGTGTTCCAGCTCGACCACCCCATGAGCGGCGTGCGCCGCACCCCGTTCTCATAGGCGGGACGGGCGGGTTTTTCCTGTTCGGGTGCACCGAGGAAAAGCTTCTTGAAATAGCAAATCGGGCACATCTTGTTGCGTTTCGGCATAATAAACCTCGTTTTGTGTGTCTGTCGTTATTTTTTGAGGGCGGTGTACCACACATGCGCCTCATAGGGTTTCAGCACATCCGCCATGGAGCCTTTGTAGTTGCCGATGAGGTGCTTCGCCCCCTCGGGGACGCACTTCTTCGCGGCGGCGGCGGACACGGGCGAATCGCTCATGTTGATGACCACCGTGAGCACTCCGCCGTCCTCGGCTATCTTGTCGTAGGCAAAGATCCTGGAGCTGCCTTTGAGCTTCTCCTCGTACCTGCCGTAGATCGCCGCGTCCTTGTACTCCTTGCGCAGCGCTATTATCGCGCGGTAGTAGTTGAGCAGGGAGTCGGGGTCCTTCTCCGCCGCCTCGACATTGATCTCGGTGTAGTTGGGGTTGACATGGAACCACGGCTTGCCCGTCGTGAACCCCGCATTCTCCGCCGCGCTCCACTGCATACAGGTGCGGGCGTTGTCGCGGGCGGCGTAGGCGCAGTTCTCGAACAGCTTTTTCTTGGAGAAGAGGTGCGTCTTTTCCATGATGTTCTTGGCGCAGAAGGTCGCCACATCGCAGAAGTCGTCCCAGCTCTTGAAAGGATAGTCAAGCATGCCGATCTCCTGCCCCTGATAGACGAAGTGCGTGCCCGACATGAAGGTGTACATGGTGGCGAGCGCCTTGCCGCTCTCGTTGCGGAACTTCTCGCTGCCGTAGCGGGAAATGACCCTCGGCTGGTCGTGATTTTCCAGGTAGTTGGTGTTCCACGCGACGCCGTACATCTTGTGCTGCCAGTTGCGGTAGACCTTCTTGAGCTTCTTGAGCTTGAAACGGGTGGGCAGATAGCTCACCATGAAGCAGTCCGCCTCCATGTGCTGGAAGTGGAACATCATGTCAAGCTGTTGCCCTTCGCCCTCCTTGATGTACTTGAGCGCGTTCTCGGGCGTCATCATGGGCGCCTCGCCGAGCTGGAACGCGTCGTAATCCTTGAGCACCTGCCTGTATTCCAGAAGGTATTTGTGGATGTTCGGACCGGGGGAATAGTGCTCCATGCCGCGCATGACGGGCAGGGGGAATCCGTCGGGCAGTCCCTCCGCCTTGCTGATGTAGGTGATGACATCCTCGCGGAAACCGTCCACGCCCATGTCGAGCCAGAAGCGCATGACCTTCTTGACCTCCTCGCGGACGGCGGGATTGTCGTGATTGAGGTCGGGCTGTTCCACCGCGAAGAGGTGGAGATAATACTCCCCTCTCTCCTCGTTCCACTCCCAGGCGTTGCCGGGGAAGGTGGACATCCAGTTGTTGGGGAACTTCTTGCCGTCCTTGCCCTTGCCGGGACGCCAGATGTAGTAGTCGCGGTACTTGGGGTCGCCCGCCGCCGAACGCTTGAACCACTCGTGCTCGTTGGAGGTGTGATTGACGACGAGGTCCATCACCACCTTGAGCCCGCGCTCGTGCGCGCCGTCAAGCACCGCCTTGAAGTCCTCCATGGTGCCGTATTCGGGATTGATGTTGTAGTAGTCGGCTATGTCGTAGCCGAAGTCGTTTTGCGGGGACACATAGAGCGGCGAGAACCAGATTGCGTCCACGCCCAGGCTCTTGATGTAATCCAGCTTGCCGAGGATGCCGATGAGGTCGCCGACGCCGTCGCCGTTGCCGTCGCAGAAGCTGCGCGGCCAGATTTGATAGACGGAAAGTTCCTTGAACCAGGTTTTTTTCATAAGATAACCCCCTTTGTTACTCTTAAAACATTTTAGCAACAAATTCCGCGAATTTCAACACTGTTGTTCGTGCGCGCGCGATTTTCATCGTGCGGGCGCCGCGCGGGTTTGTGCCGTGGGGCGAAATAATGACAAAAACGCGGCTTTATGCCGCGTTTTTGTGATTTTAACTTGCGTTTTTGCGGAATCCGCCTCCGCTCAGGCTTGCGCCTCACGGCGTGTGCGCGGCTTTGTGCCGCGCCGCGGGGAGGGTCATTCCTCCTCGGCGGGCGCCTCCGCCCGTTCCGCGGGTGCCGCCTGTTCCGCGGGAGATTCGCCCTCGGCGGACGCTTCCTCGGGTGCGCCTTCTGCGGTTTCCTCGACTTCCTCGTGCGGGGTGAGCGCGATGCTGACGACTTTCGCCTCTTCGCCTTTAAGCTTCATAATCCGCACGCCCTGCGTGGCTCTGCCTATCTTGGAGATCTCGTCCGCCTGGACGCGGATGATGATGCCGCTGTCGGTGATCATCATGACATCGGTGTCCGCGGGGATGACCTTGAGCCCCGCAAGCACGCCCGTCTTCTCGTTGAACACGCCTGCCTTGACGCCCTTGCCCGCTCTGCCCTGCAGGGGGTAATCCGCGGCGTCGCTGCGCTTGCCGTAGCCGTTGGTGGTGATGGTGAGAATCTCGCAATCGTCCTGCACCACGGCGAGGTCGACCATGCTTGCGCCTTCGGGGATGCGCATACTCTTCACGCCCATTGCCGTCCTGCCCGTGGGGCGGACATCCTTTTCGCGGAAGCGGATGCAATAGCCCTCGCTGGACGCCATGATGAGCTGGTCGTTGCCGCCCGTGAGCACCGCCTCGATGAGCTCGTCCTCTTCCATGAACTTGATTGCTATCTTGCCGTTGCGCTTGATGGACGCGAACTCCTCGAGCGGGGTCTTCTTGATGAGGCCGCGCTTGGTGGCGAGCATGAGGAACCTGCCCTCTCTCTCCTCGGGCAGGGGCAGAACTGTCTGCACCTTTTCACCGGGGGAAAGCTGCAACAGGTTGACGATTGCCCTGCCGCGCGAGGTCTTGCTCGCCTCGGGGATTTCGTAGCCCTTCATTGTGAACGCCTTGCCGAGGTTGGTGAAGAACAAGAGGTCCTGATGCGTGTTGCTGACAAAGATGTGCTCGACGAAGTCGTCGTCCTTTGCCTTGTGCGCCGTCACGCCCATGCCGCCTCTCCTCTGCGAGCGGTACTCGGCGACGGGGAGCCTCTTGATGTAGCCGCCGTGCGTCATGCTGACCACGATGTCTTCCTTGTCGATGAGGTCGGCGATGTTGATTTCCGAGTAGTCGTAGCTGAGCTCCGAGCGACGCGGAGTGCCGTAACGCTCCTTGATTTCGGTGAGCTCGGTGACGATGATTTCCTTGACGGCGTCTTCCGAGCCGAGAATACGCTTGTATTCCTGAATCTCCGCCCTCTTCTGTTCGAGCTCCTCGTTGATTTTCTCCACCTCGAGCCCCGTGAGGCGCTGTAAGCGCATTTCGAGGATGGCGACGGCCTGTTTCTCGCTGAGCAGGAAACGCTCCGTCAATTTGTCTATGGCGTCTTGTCTGTCGGCGCTCTTCTTGAGCAGTTCCACCACCTCGTCGATGTTCGCGAGCGCGATGGCGAGGCCGTTCAGGATGTGCTCTCTCTCCTCCGCCTTTTCGAGGTCGAAGCGGGTGCGGCGCACGATGACATCTTCCTGGTGTGCGATGTAGTTTTCCAGAATCTGTTTGAGGTTGAGAATTCTGGGCACGCCGTCCACCAGCGCAAGCAGGATGATGGAGTTGTTGACCTGCAGGCTCGTCTGCTTGAAGAGCGTGTTGAGCACAACCTGGGGGTTGTGGTCCTTCTTGACATCGATGACGATGCGCATACCCGTGCGGTCGGTCTCCTCGCTGATGTCGGAGATGCCTTCCAGCCTCTTGTCCTTGACCTGGTCGGCGATGTTTTCGATGAGCCTCGCCTTGTTGACCTGATAGGGAATCTCGGTGATGACGATGCGGCTCTTGCCGTTGGCGAGCTCCTCGATTTCCGTCCGCGCGCGGATGACCGCTCCGCCCTTGCCGGTGCGGTACGCCTGACGGATTGCCGCCCTGCCGAGCACCAGACCCGCCGTGGGATAGTCGGGCGCGGGGATGTATTCCATGAGGTCGTCGACTTCGAGCTCGGGGTTGTGGATGAGCGCAATCGTGGCGTCGATGACCTCGCCGAGGTTGTGCGGCGGAATGGATGTCGCCATGCCGACGGCTATGCCGTCCGAGCCGTTGACGAGAAGGTTGGGGAAACGCGACGGAAGCACCACGGGCTGTTCGCGCGTGTCGTCGAAGTTGGGGTAAAAGTCCACGGTGCGCTTGTCGATGTCGCGTATCATTTCCAGCGCGATTTTGGAAAGGCGCGCTTCCGTGTAACGGTATGCCGCAGGGGGGTCGCCGTCAACCGAACCGAAGTTGCCGTGACCGTCGACGAGCGGGCAACGGATGGAGAAGTCCTGTGCAAGACGCACCATGGCGTCGTACACCGAGCTGTCGCCGTGGGGATGGTATTTGCCGAGCACCTCGCCGACCACCATCGCGCTCTTGCGGTAGGGCTTGTCGGGGGTGAGGTTGAGCTCGCTCATGGCGTAGAGGATGCGCCTGTGAACGGGCTTGAGGCCGTCGCGCACATCGGGGATGGCGCGCGACACATTGACCGCCATCGCGTAGGATATGAACGACTTTTTGAGCTCGCTCTCGACCTCGACATTGACGATCTTGCTGTCCGCAAGATGTTCGAGATATTCCTTGTCTTTCATGCTTTCCTTGCTCATGTTGTCCTCCGTCAGATGTCGAGATTTTCGACCAGCTTCGCGTTTTCTTCAATGAACGCGCGACGCAGTTCGGGTTGCTCGCCCATGAGCACCGAGAACATCTCGTCGGCGGAAATCGCGTCTTCCATGCTCACTTTGAGGAGCGTGCGGCTCTTGGGGTCCATCGTCGTCTCCCAAAGCTGCTCGGGGTTCATCTCGCCGAGGCCTTTGTAGCGCTGCAGGTCGTAGCCCTTCCTGCCGTTTTCCTCGTAGAACGCGTTGAGCGCCCCGTCGTCGTAGAAATACCACTCCTGCTTGCCGCGGGAGAGTTTGTAGAGCGGGGGCTGTGCGATGTAGACATGACCGTTTTCGATGAGCGGCCTCATGAAGCGGAAGAAGAATGTGAGCATCAGGATGCGGATGTGCGAGCCGTCGACATCGGCATCCGTCATGCAGATGATGCGGTCGTAACGGAGCTTGCTCTCGTCGCTGTCTCTTATACACATCTCCGAGCCCACGAGACGTAGAGGAATCTC
>USEV01000009.1 GCA_900553825.1 uncultured Eubacteriales bacterium | reverse complement strand
AGATTCCTCTACGTCTCGTGGGCTCGGAGATGTGTATAAGAGACAGGCTTATAACCAATAGAGAGGGTTAAACTGTTATAATTTACACCTATATTATCATTTTTAGATTCTTTCCCAAGTGACATTTCATATTGAAGCTTAACCGTCCACCTCCGATTTTCAAGACCTACAGCGGATGCCATTCCCCAGTCGAAATTTCTCGCATGCTGATATAGAAACTGGTTGCTACCACCCTCCGCACTTTCTCCCACACCAGGATATCCTTCAATCCAACCGGAAGAAGGCATAGTTAGATAATATGGATTGCTGTCAATATGATTTTTGATACAATATCCTATATATGGTCCTATCTCAAAGAAAAATTTAGTGGAATTGTTGCTATGGATAGAGAATTTAGCTAAAATAGGAACTTGTAAAAAATGCCTTGTCTGAGAAACATTTTCTATCCATGTAGCATCTCCATTACTATATGTTCCGCCATTATTCACAGAGTATCCTCTAAAAGTATAATATAATCCCGACTTCATAGAGAACACATTATTAACATTATAATCTGCAGATATTCCTAAACGAGTGGATGGACGCCAACATTCTCCATATCCAGTTCTTTGTATTGCAGATAACCCTGCTTCGGTTGCCCATGTAACACGCTGAGCATTAGCCCACATGCTACAAGAAAAAACAACAGCAAATAATAATACTTTTTTCATTGAAAAATAAATTAAAGTTAGTAATCCTATAGTTTATACTATCGTGTCGCTATAATCTTTTTCATCATAATAACTTCATTTTTTGACAGAATGACAACAAAGTTCCGTTTTACCCCCATCCATGAAATCATTTTTATTTCAAACTAACATTTTACCAAACCAATAAAATTGAATGTAAGTACGATATAGCGATGACTGATCCGCTAAAAAACAATACAATGGAAACAAGCAATAAGTATTGTTTCAGGCTTACAAAAGAAGAAGCCATTTTAAATTAACACATTGAATGCATGATTTTTTATATATTTCCACATCAACAACAATTCATCTTGGTACACAATAAAAAAGGAGCCACCCAATGAACTAAAGCCATCGACAAACTAAGGTCAGAATATCCTCTTGACTTATTATTGAAGTTGAGAAAGATGATTCTGTCTGTATTCTATTATCATCTGAAATACCTGAAACAAACAATAAATATGCCATGAAGAAAAAACATAAAGCCTATCGTCACATAACTGCGGAAAATATATCTATCTCCATTTTGCAAAATCATACTATTCCAAAACATTCATTTGTGGATCATCCGCTCCAATCCATTAGCAAGCAGTGCCTGGGAACAGGCAATATTCCGGTGAATAAATCTGAGTCAGTAGATTTTTATTGGGAGTAATTTTTACCCTCATACAGTATTGCATGAGAAAAAAAAGTTCCGGTTATGCTTTGACAGAATACCTATACTTGAATGGTTCAAGATGAAATTCAAAGAGTACAAAAAGAGGAAAAACAGACCGAAAAGAGGATTAAGAACATAATATTCAATAACAAAAAAAAATAAAAATGCAATTTTGACAGTCAATAAATTGCATTTTTATTTCTATTTTTGTGGTTATCTGCGAGGCTGAATAATAATATAAATTTAACAAGATGTCATGAAAAAGAAAATGATTATTATATTTTTAAGTACAAGCATATCGCTACTATTTTCTTCATGTTCAACTATACTAGAAATTATAACAGGAGATAGACAGTGTATATATCCTAATTGCACAGAACGGGCTACCAGCAACTCAGCTTATTGCTCATATCACAAACCGTACTACTTAAAATAAACATTTATCTACGTAATTAACACGTTGAAAAAGATTTAAAATGCCTTATTTCAAAATATTTTCAGGTATTTGAGGGAATAGAGTTACATCTCCATTCACTACGTATTCCGTACCCTCTTCTTGCATTTGCATCGTAGGAGCAAGTGCAATATCTGAACGTATGTTTACAAACTTTGATAGTTGGTCCCAATCCACACCTAAATACTTATTTAGAATACTATATATTGCAGAAGAAGGACCTATCAAATTAAATTTATGACTTGATGCAGAAATATTTTCATTAGTTAGTTTGCCATCTTCGTCTGTTTTATAGGCTAATGTCAGAAATGGCATTGTTTCATATGAGAGGTTGGGATTTTTATTTTTCTCGGCGATTACCCTTTATTTTTCGGGGGGAATGTGTTATCTTATTATGCGTCCGCATTTTACGGAATTACGGAGGGATTGTGAGTCTGGTCAGGTTTTCGAGCGATTTTCTGATTGAGAGTTTCACACTCGTTGACAACCTTTTCATCAACGAGCATCTCCCTCATTGCGACGAAAAACAGCTTAAGGTCTATCTCTACGGGCTCTATATGTGCTCCATGCCCGAAAAGCTCAACTCCATGGACGAAATGTGCGACATTCTGGGCGTGAGCGAGGCGGAGCTCATCTCCATTTACACGGATTTCGAGGACGCGGGGCTTTGCCGCGTCATATCGAAAAAGCCGCTCGAGGTGTCCTATTGTTCGCTGAAGCGCGCGATGCAGCCCCCCAAGAAATACAAGTCCGAGAAGTGGCACGACTTCAACCGCGAGCTGCAGGAACTGTTCCACGAGAGGATGCTCACTCCCAACGAGTACAACGAGTACTATTCCTTCCTGGATTCCTCCAAAATGGAGCGCGACGCCATGCTCATGATAGTGCGCTATTGCATCGACCTGAAGGGCGAGAGCGTGCGCTATCCCTACATCCTCACCGTCGCTCGCAACTGGGCGTCGGAGGGCGTGAGGACGGTTGCCGATGTCGAGGCGAAGCTCGGGGAGTACGAGGCGCAATCCGAGGATATGCGCGCGGTGCTGTCCGCACTCGGCAGAAAGGGCGGAGCGGAGCTCGAGGAAAAGCAGATGCTCACCAAGTGGACGCGCAGCTGGGGGTTCACGATGCCCGCAGTGCTCGCCGCCGCAAAGTCGCTCAAGGGCGGCAAGACATTCCAGAAGCTGGACAGACGCCTCGACGAGTTCTACCGTATGTCGGTCTTCACCGTCGAGGACATGAAGGACTACAACGACTACCGCGAGCGTATGCAGGAGCTCGCCGTCGCCGTCAACAAGAACATCGGCGTGTTTTACGAGTCGCTCGACCATGTCATCGAGGTGTACATCATCCCGTGGACGAACAAGGGCTTTTCCGCCGACGCGCTGGTCACGGTGGCGCATTACTGTTTCCTGAGCGGCATCCGCACCCTGGAGGGCATGAACGGCGTCGTCGAAAAGTTCTTCTCGCAGGGCTTGCTCACGACGGAGAGCATCAACGCCTTCATAGGCGAGCAGGTCAGGCAGGACGAAAAGATAAAGGCAATCATCGAAGCCAGCGGCAGGAGCCGCAGCGTCACCGCCGCCGACCGCAATTTCTACCGCACCTGGAGCGCGGGCTGGGGCTTCGGCGACGATGTCATACTCTATGCGGCGGAACTCTGCGCGGGGAAAAGTTATCCGTCCTCCGCAATCAACCGCCTGCTTTCGGAGTGGAAATCCAAAGGCGTCAAGACGCTTGACGCGGCAAAGAAGGCGGGCGCCGCAGTCGGCGAACAGTCCGCCGCACCCGCGAAGAACTCGTCGAAGAACTTTGACGAGCGCACCTATACGGACGAACAACTCAAATCCGTCATGATGAGCATCGATGACATCGAGGACGACGACCTATGACAGACGATGTGTTGAAACGCGTGCTCGAGATGAAGAGCGCGGCAAGAAGGGACGCCTCCGTCGCCGCCGAAAGGCGCAAAGCGGCGGCTTTTGCCGTGCCGGAGATATCCGAGGCGCAGAAGAGATATGTCCGTGCGCTCCACGCTTCGATGTTGCACCCGACGGCGAGCGGCAAGGAAAAGGCGGAAACGGCGCATGCGGAGTATCTCGACGCCCTGAAGGCGAACGGATTTTCCGAGGCGGATTTTCTGCCCCGTGCGGAATGTCCTCTCTGCGGGGATACCGGCGTGTATCGGGGCAGGATGTGCAAATGCGTGAAAGAGGCGTTGGTGCGTGAGCTCGGCATAGCCTGCGACATCTCGCCCGAGGGCTTTTGCCTTGACGATTTCGACGCCGCAAAGCTCGGCGACGCGAAACAGGCGGAAAGCCTCGCAAAGGCGTATTCCCTCATGAAAAAATATACGGCGAATTTCCCCGGAGTGAACCGACTGACGCTGGTGCTCACGGGGGCGACGGGCACGGGTAAGACGATGCTTGCCGAGGCAATGGCACGCCAGTTCATACGCGGCGGCAGGAGCGCGCTTGTCGTCAGCGCGGTCAACTTCAACAACCTCATGCTCCGCACGCACACCTCGCCGTATTCCGAAAGGGAAGCTATGCTCCGCAATGTTCTGACGGCGGAGATGCTGGTCATAGACGACCTCGGCACGGAACCCAGGTACAACAATGTCACCTGCGAGTATCTGCTCATGGTGCTCGAGGAGCGCGTCGCGAAGGGGCTGGTCACGGTGGTGACGACCAACCTTTCCTCGGACAGAATCATGAAACAGTACAACGAGAGGGTGTATTCCCGTATGTTCGACAAGCGCCGTTCGCTCGCGATAGAATTCGAGGGCGACGACCTCCGTTTGAATTGAGGGATAAAACCTTCAAAACGCCCGATAAACCCCGCGTTTCGGCGGTTGAGGGCCAAATGATAACGATTTCATCGCAAAACCGCACCTCTTTCCGGCGCGGTTTTCTTGTTCGATGTGAAAAACCCGAGTGAGGGAAACTCCGTTGAAATGGAACGCATCCGTCACTCGTCGTCATCGCCCGGGTTGCCGCGAGGGAGTCTGCGGTATGCGGGGGCGGACATTCCCTTGTAGCGGGAGTATATGGCAATCCCCGCCCGCGCGAGCGTCCTGCGGAGTATGACGGTGAAGGGGAGCCCAATCAGGCATACGACTATCGTTTCCGAGGCGAGTATGAGCCCGAAATTGACAAAGTACGCCGCGTCCGAGCCGTCGACAATCCAGATGAGCGGGATGAGGAACGCGTTGAGGAAAAGCGGCGGCAGGGCGTAGAGGAATTTCGTCCTGCGCAAAAGATATGTCAGCACCGCGGCGACGAGCGTCGCAACCGTGCCGAATATCGCATCATAAACCGTGGAGGTGGAGTACAGGAAATTCGAGACGAAACAGCCTATACTCACGCCGATGACGGCTTCGGGCATGAAGACGGGCAGCAGCACGAGCGCTTCGGACAGGCGGAACTGTACGGGACCGAAAGATACGGGTTTCAGGGCTGTGGTGAGTGCAAAGTAGGCGGCGGCAATCAATGCCGCGCGAGTGACGAAAAACACGCTCTTTTTCAAAATAACCTCGGTTTTTTTTATTGATGGGTGTTGCCGTGACCATCGCGGTTATGTTATCATACAATAAGTTCAAAAGCAACCGTTTGGCACTGCTTAAGGAGATTCGGATATGGCAAAATTCGAGAATATGGATTTCATGAACAACGCGTTCACCACGGGCGCCTTCGTCACATCGGGCGGCAATGTCATGGTCGCAAGCTGGGGATTCGTCGGCGTGATGTGGGGCAAGAAGGTTTTTGTCGCGCCCGTGCGCGACAGCCGTTATACCAAGGTCATGCTCGACAAGACGGGCGAGTTCACCGTCAGCGTCCCCGCCGCGGGCACCATGAAGAAGGAGATTGCTTTCTGCGGCTCCAAGAGCGGGCGCGAATACGACAAGTGGGCGGAGACCGGCATGAAGAAGAAGGCGGCAAAGGTGGTCGGCACCTGCCTCGTCGAGGGGTGCGAACGCTACTTCGAGTGCCGCGTGCTCGGCGTGCTGCCCATGGGCGATATGGACCTCTCCGCCGTCGAGGAATGGTATCCCACGGGCGACAAGCACAACTTCTATTTCGGTGAGATAGTCGCGGAATACTGATGAAAATCTGGGCAAAGGTCATGCGCGCGGACAAAATCCTGCGCGATGTCCTCTATGAGGGCGAACATCCCGCGGGAGCAAAGGGTTTCCGCGAGGCGGTGCAGGCGGTGTCGTATGCCGCCGATGTTTCCACGCCCGTCATACTGCCCGCGCATTACGAGCGTTTCGAGCGCTTCAACAGGGTCAAATTCCTGCCCTCGGATTTCATCGAGGAAGTGGATTTCACATCCTTTGTGCTCGAAAGAGTGAAGGAGGACAAGCCTCCCGCCCACGCCCGTGCGGCAAAGGGCATTCACACCGCGCGTCTGCGCTGATGCGGCGGGTCGCGCGCCCCTTCACGGTGTGCGGGAAGCGCGCTTCGAGAGAATGTCCGTCAGGAGAATAATTAACCTCCCGTTGCTAAAACTAGGCAAAGCGGGAGGTTTTTTATGAGCGGTTTCGGAATCGTCCGCAGGATGGACGAGCTCGGCAGGATTGTCATACCCAAGGAATTGCGACGCATAATGCGCCTGAAAGAGGGCGACGAAATGGAGATTTTCTCCGAAGGAGAAAGCCTTGTCGTTCGCAAGCATTCCCGTTTCGACGCCGTTCGCCGCGCCGCCGAAAAGGCAGTGCGCCTGCTCCACGAGAGGACGGGGTGCGATGTCTTTCTGATTGCCGCCGACAAAGTCGCCGCCGCGGCGGGTCCGCACCGAAAGGAACTCACGGAGGGGAGGCTCACGGAGGAGTGCGCCGCCCTCGCGTCGTCGCGGGAAACACGCGTCGTGTCCAAGACGGGCATTTCCCCCAAAAACGGGTTATGGCTCGCCGGGGCAGTGGTTGCAACACCCGTCGTGTTTTCGGGTGATGTGGTCGGCGCTCTTGTGTGCGTCGGCGAAAACGCCGAGGACGAAAAGGATTCGCTCAGCCTTACCGCAGGCGTCCTCGAAGCGGTGTATTCGGAATGAAAAGGACGGCGAAGAGGGATTCCTCGCGACTGGTGGGCGGCGCGGCGGTGCTCGCCATAGGGAGCATCGTCGCAAAAGTCCTCGGCGCGTTTTACCGCGTGCCCCTCACCAACATCCTCGGTGCGGAGGGGATGGGTGTTTACCAACTGGTCTTTCCCGTTTACGCTCTCTTCATGACTCTCGCGACGGCTGGCATCCCGACCGCGCTTTCGCGCATTGTGGCGGAACAGCGCGCAAGGGGAGAGGGCGCAAGGAAATATCTCTTTTCCGCGCTCATGACGCTCGTCACGCTCGGAGTGCTTGCGGGCGTTCTCATCCTCGCTCTGTCGTCGGTGCTCGCCTCGTGGCAGGGCAACCCCGCCGCCGCGTCGGGTTACATCGCCGTCGCGCCCGCCGTGGTGCTCGTCGGCATAATCGCCGGCTTGCGAGGGTGGTTTCAGGGCGAGATGTTCATGCTCCCCACCGCGCTTTCCAATGTCATCGAACAAGCCGTGAAGCTGGGCGTGGGAGTGGGGCTTGCAGTCCTGCTTTCGCGCCGCAGTGCGGAGGCGGCTGTCTTCGGCGCGCTCATGGGAGTCACCGTATCCGAACTTGTCGCCGCAATCTATCTCGCCGTCACCTATTTCGTCCGCTCAAAAAAGAGGGGCGAGGGGAAAGAATGCCTCAGGCTGTGCGCAGTCGAGCGCAAGGCGATGTTCCGCACCGCGTTTCCCATTGCGTTGCTCGGGCTCATACTTCCGCTCGGGACATTCCTCGACAGCTTCATCGTCGTCAACTGCCTGAAATGGGGAGGCGCGGACACCGCTTCCGCCACCGCGTCGTACGGGCTTTTGAGCGGACCCGTGACATCGCTTGTCAATCTCCCCGTAGTCGTCATCATGTCGCTCGCCATAGCCCTCGTCCCGTCGGTGACCCTTTCGCGCGCGGGGCACGACCTGGAAGGCATACTTTGGAAGAGCCGCCTTTCCATCAAACTGGTCTACCTTCTCGGCGTTCCCGCCGCGCTTTTCATGATGATTTTCGGCAGGAGCATCCTCTCCGTGCTGTATCCGACGCTCGCTCCCGCCGAACTGATTGCATCCGCAAAACTGCTTGCCGTCGCCTCTTTCGGAGTGGTGCTCACCGGGGCGACGCAGATATACATCGCGCTGTTGCAGGCACTTGACAAGACATTTTCGGCAATTAAAAGCCTGTTTCTTGCAGTTGCGGTCAAGCTCGTCATCTCGCCATTCCTCATACGCGAGATAGGCGTGATGGGCGCGGCGGTGTCCGGCGTCGTCATGAGCGCCGTCGCGCTCGTCGCCGTGACTGCCGTCTTTCACAGGCTCACCCTCATGCGTCTGGAAAAAAATGTTGCCCAAACGCTGGTGGGGGGTGTTATAATGGCGTTGGTGGCTTTCGTCGTCAGGGAATATGTGCCCTACGGCATCGCCGTCATCGCCGTCGGCGCACTCGTATGCGCCGCAGTCTACGGCTTTGTCACCACGGTCATGGGCGTGTTGAGCGAGGCGGAACTGGTCGCCTTGCCATTCGGAAAACGCCTTGTCGGAATAAGAAGAAAAATCAGGTTCTGGGAGAACGAATATGACGGATAAAACCGCCCCCGCGCAGGCGTCCGTCGCCTGCTCGCGGCAGATTTACATAGCCGATGACATCCTGCCCGAATATGTCGCAGTCAACAAACGGGTGCCCCTCACCGTCTGCGGGGTGGACGACTCCAACCGCAGTGCCGTCCTTAAGCGTCTTGCCGACCTTTACGGCGGGCAGACGGAGGCGGTTGCGCGCCTCGGCGACAGAGCGGAATCGGGAAAACTCGATGACATCGCGTTGCCCTTTGAAACCGTCGAACTTCCCGCGGTGAAGCTCACCGAGCGCGGGAGGTTCGATTTTTCGGATTTGCGGGAAATCATGGCAAGGCTACGCGGCGAAGGCGGCTGCGAATGGGACAGAGCGCAGACGCACGACAGCATCCGCATCAATCTCATCGAGGAGGCTTACGAGCTGGTGGAGGCAATTGACCTCGCCGACCGTGCGATGATGCTCGAGGAGAGCGGCGATGTGCTTCTGCAGGCGGTTTTTCACACGCAGATTGCGGACGAGGCAGGCGAGTTCGGCTACAGCGATATGCTGAGTGCGCTGTGCAGGAAACTGCTTGACCGTCACACGCACATTTTCGGGGACAATCACGCCGACAACGCCGATCAGGCGCTCAACTTCTGGAACGAAGCCAAAAAGAAGGAAAAGAAATACAAATCCCTCACGGACGCCATGGGCAGGGTGCCCAAGAATCTGCCCGCGCTGCTGTATGCCGAGAAGGTGCAGAAGGTGGCAAAGAAGGGCGGCTTCGACTGGGCGGATGCCGCACCCGCCGCGGAAAAGGTGAAGGAGGAGCTTTGCGAATTCATGTCCGCCGACAAGGCGCACCTCGCGGAAGAGGGAGGCGATCTGTTGTTTGCGGCGGTCAATGCCCTGAGGCTGAAAAAGGTCGAGGCGGAGATGGCGCTCCGTGCGGCGAGCGAGAAATTCTGCCGCAGGTTTGCGGCGGTCGAAAGCGCCGTTTCGGCAAGCGGAAAAGAGATGACGGATTGCACCCTCGAGGAGCTTGACGCCATCTGGAACAGCGTCAAAGAGGCGGAATAAGGCTTTTATGTATCGTTTTTGCGGGTTGAACACCGATTCTCGCATATTCCTGGCACCTCTTGCGGGCTTCAGCGACGCGGGGTTCCGCGCGCTTTGCGCGGAGAACGGCGCAGGCGTGACATACACGGAGATGGTGAGCGCAAAGGGTATGTGCTACATGAGCCCGGGCACGGAGGCGTTGCTTTACCGCGACGGGAACGACCCCGATTGCATTGCGCAGATTTTCGGCAGCGAGCCGGAATTCATGCGGCGTGCGGCGGCGGATGAGCGGCTTGCCTCTTTCCCCGCGATTGACATCAACATGGGATGCCCTGTGCGCAAGGTCTTTTCCAACGGCGACGGGAGCGCGCTCATGCTGAAGCCCGAGCTCATCCGCGATGTCGTCGCGGCTGTCGTCGAAGGCTCGGGGCGACCCGTCACGGTGAAAATCCGCGCGGGGATAAAGCAAGGACAGACTCTCGCGGTGGAATGTGCGCTCGCGGCGCAGGAAGGCGGCGCTTCGGCTGTCTGCGTGCATCCGCGCTACCGCGAACAGATGTACGGCGGAGTCGCCGACCACGAGGTGACGGCGGCGGTGAAAGCCGCGGTGTCCGTTCCCGTGATTGCAAGCGGCGACATCACCGATGCGAAGAGTTACCTGCAGGTCAAAGCTCGGAGTCATGCGGACTTTTTCATGATAGGCCGCGGCGCACTCGGCAAGCCGTGGATTTTCGGCGCACTCGACGAAGTGGAAAGGCTGTCGGAAACGGTGGGCGACGAGCGTGCGCTCGCCGAATCGGGCGAGATTTTCAGCGAGCATTCCTCGCGTTTCAATGCATTAGATGCCGTGAAACGGCACATTGAAATCTTGCTCCGCATACTTCCTCCGAGGGCGGTTGCAAACTCCATGAAGATGCACCTTTGTCACTATGCCAAAAACACGCGCCGCGCAAAGGAAGTGCGAATGGCGGTTGCGAAGGCGACATCGGTCGAAGACATCGTGGCAATTGCCGAAAGATACTTCACGGCGTGAGTGCGAGGTGTGAGCGAGGCAGAAGCACAGGCTCATCCGGAACGCACAAGCGCATTCAGAACGCGCGCATCGGTCGGCGCGCGCAGAACGCGAATCAAAGGAATTTGAAGAATTAACCATGTTTAACATTGTTCTGGTGGAACCCGAAATCCCGCAAAACACGGGGAACATAGTGCGCACCGCCGCGGCGACGGGCTGCAAGGTGCATCTGGTGAAGCCGCTCGGCTTCGACATCTCGGACCGTGCGTTGAAACGCGCGGGGCTGGACTACTGGCACCTCGCGGATTTTTCGGTGTACGAAAACCTGGCGGAATTTTTTGCCGCAAACGCCGCGGGGAGATTCCGCGTTGTGGGCGACACATTCGAAGTCGAGGCATCGGCCGGTGAGCCGTCGTTCTATTTCTGTTCGACAAAGGCGGCGGAGCGTTACGACGCGCCCGTGTACAAGCGCGGCGACTATCTCGTCTTCGGCAAGGAGACAAAAGGTCTCCCCGAGGATTTGTTGCGAGCTAATTACAAAAACACGATTCGTATTCCGATGCGGGCAGAGGCGCGTTCGCTCAACCTTTCAAACTCGGTCGCGATTGCGGTCTACGAGGCGTTGAGGCAAAACTCTTTCGCGGGACTCGCCACCTCGGGACACCTAGGCGGAACGGACTGAAACCGCACCCCGCAAAGGCAATCGGGGCAGTGTACACGATTCGTGCGGCAGATTTCGACACGATTCGTGTTTTAATTTGTTCCGCGATTTACCAGGTGATTTTTTCGTTATATTTTGTCGGACGGATTCACTCCTTCACCCGCTCTTCCGTCGTCTGTCGCTTTTTGCGCTTTTGCGGCGAGGGTTGTGAGCCTTCGCCGCCTTGAGTTCGGTTACAGCACGATTTTTGTTGCTATGCGCCCGCGCGTGTGGTATAATACCTCCTGCCGCGGGTTCGGGCATGAATCCGTCCGCAAACGAAAATCCATTCCAAAAGGAGAAAGATATGAGCAAAATGACAATTCAAGACATCGATGTCAAGGGCAAGAAGTGTCTGACCCGCGTTGACTTCAATGTCCCCATGGTTGACGGCGTCATCACCGACGAGAACCGCATCAACGGTGCGCTTCCCACCATCAAGTACCTCATGGACCACGGCGCAAAGGTTATCCTCTGCTCCCACCTCGGAAAGCCGCACAACATCTTCACCCCCGGCTTCGGTCTCACCAAGAAGGAAAAGAAGGCGGTTGAGGCTCTTCCTGCGGACGAACAGGAGAAGGCAAAGGAGGAATACATCGCAAAGGCGCTCAAGAACGACCCCAAGAAGTTCTCTCTCAAGCCCGTTGCCGACCGTCTTGCGCAGATCTTCCCCGGGAAAGTCACTTTTGCAACCGACCTCGTGGGCGAGGACGCGCACGCAAAGGTCGCCGCACTCCGTGACGGCGAGTGCGTTTTGCTCGAAAACACCCGTTTTGACGCGGGCGAGGAAAAGAACAGCGAGGAGCTTTGCAGGAAGCTCGCGGACTTTTGCGACATCTATGTGAACGACGCATTCGGCACCGCTCACCGCGCGCACGCGACTACCGCGGGCATCGTGCAGTACGGCTTTGCACCCGTCGCAGTCAGCGGTTTCCTCATCGAAAAGGAGCTCAAATTCCTCGGCGGCGCGGTTGAAAACCCCGCCCGTCCCTTTGTCGCGATTCTCGGCGGCGCCAAGGTTTCCGACAAGATCGGCGTCATCGAGAGCCTCATCAACAAGTGCGACGCGCTCATCATCGGCGGCGGCATGGCATACACCTTCCGTTGCGCGCTGGGCTACAAAGTCGGCAACAGCCTCCTCGAAGAGGACAAAATCGAGCTCGCCAAGGAGCTCATGAAAAAGGCACAGGACAAGGGCGTCAAGCTCATGCTCCCCGTCGACAATGTCATCGCGGACGCTTTCTCCAACGACGCAAACATCAAAGTCGTCGAGGGTGACATTCCCGACGGCTGGATGGGCCTCGACATCGGCCCCAAGACCATCGCCATGTTCGCCGAAGAGGTCAAGAACGCAAAGACCGTCGTGTGGAACGGCCCCATGGGCGTTTTCGAGATGGAAAACTTCGCAAAGGGCACCAAGGCGGTTGCGGCGGCGCTTGCCGAAACCGATGCAATCACCATCATCGGCGGCGGCGACAGCGCGGCGGCGGTGGCACAGCTCGGTTACGCCGACAAGATGACCCACATCTCCACCGGCGGCGGCGCTTCTCTGGAGTATCTGGAGGGCAAGGAGCTGCCCGGCATCGCAGTCATCCAGAACGCATAATTTTTCCGGCATCACAATGGGTGCGGCGGCATTTACGCCGCCGCATCTTTTCTTTTTGTGCAGGTAATTTGAAAATATTTACGAAGGTAAGGAGAAAATAATAATGGATAAGGCAAAGCGCAAGGCTATTATCGCTGGCAACTGGAAGATGAACAAGACCGCCTCCGAGGCTGCTGTTCTGGTGGACGAGCTGATCCCCGC
>USEV01000008.1 GCA_900553825.1 uncultured Eubacteriales bacterium | reverse complement strand
GAGCCTTATCGTCGGCAGCGTCAGATGTGTATAAGAGACAGCTCCTGCCCAGTGCCTTGCAAAGCCCGCAATAGTACGCCTGAAAGACATTGAAGTCCTTGATGTACATATTGTTTTTGTCGGGGATGACATAACCGAACATCTCTTTCTGCTCCGATTTTCCCGCAACAAGGTTAACCTTTCCTGAATTTGCGGGCTTGTGCCGTCAGTGGGTCTTCCTGTCCTCGAAGGACACGAGCCCGACCTTGCGCCTGACCTTTGCGAGGGTGCGCGCGCCTATCCTCGATGCCCTTTCCGCGCCCGCCGCCGCGACCTCGGCGATGTACGCCTTGTCCGAAAGGTAACGGGTGTAGGCTTCCCTTATGGGCTTGAACGCCGCCGCGACCGCCTCGCCGACCGCCACCTTGAAAGTGCCGTAACCGCAACCTGCGAACTCCTTTTCGGCGGCGGCGACGGTCTTGCCCTCGATTGCCGCATAGATGGTGAGCAGATTGCTTATGCCGGGCTTGTCCTCGCGGGCGACGATTTCGTTGCCGCTGTCGGTGACGGCGCGCTTGAACTTGCGCATTATTGACGCCTCGTCCTCGATGACGGACACCCTGGAATTTTCGTCGGGGTCGGACTTGGACATCTTTGCGGAGGGGTCCTGCAGGGAGCAGATTTTCGCGCCCGTCTCGGGGATATAAGGCTCGGGCACCACGAAGGTGTCGCCGTAACGGTTGTTGAAACGGATTGCGATGTCGCGCGTGAGCTCAAGGTGCTGTTTCTGGTCTATGCCCACGGGCACGAAGTCGGAGCGGAACAACAGAATGTCCGCCGCCATGAGCACGGGATAGTCCATGAGCCCCATGTTGATGTTGTCGGCGTGCCTGGCGCTCTTGTCCTTGAACTGGGTCATGCGGGACGCCTCGCCGACATAGGTGTTGCAGTTGAGAATCCATTGCAGCTCGGTGTGTTCCTTGACATGCGACTGGAAGTAAAGCACGGATTTTTCGGGGTCGATGCCGCACGCGAGGAGCTGTGCGAAAAAGCTCATGCACGCCTGGCGAAGCTCCGCGGGCTCTCTCCTCACGGTGAGGGCGTGCAGGTCGGCGATGAAGAAAATCGAGTTGAACTCCTCCTGCATTTTGCCCCAGTTCTTGACCGCGCCGAGATAATTTCCCAGCGTAATCGTGCCCGTGGGCTGAATCCCGCTCAACACCACTTTTTTGGGCACATTCCGCACTTCATTGTTCATTTCAGACATATAAACACCTTTTTCTTGCCAATTTGTTTTTACGCGCGACGCGGCTTTTCAGCCCTTTGCGTCCGCGTCTCCGAGCACGAAGGCGTACACCGCCTCCTTCACTTTGTCGCGGTCGATGACCGTCTTGTGCCTGAGCGGAAGCGAGTTCAACGCGAGGATGCCGTCCGGGCATTCCGCGGCGGTGAAAGCGTGAAGTTTCATCACCGCTTTGTCGGGGTCGGTCTCCTTGGCGTCGGCGATTGCGTTGAACACATCGCAGGCGAACTTGTAGGGGCTTGCCGTGGACACGATGACCGTGGGGGTCTCGTCGCCCGTCTCGGTGGAATAATCGTTGAACACGCTCACCGCGACTGCGGTGTGCGGGTCGAGGACATAGTCGTCCAGGTCGAAGAATGTCGCCATCGCCTCCCTGGTCTCGTCCTCGTCCGCCCAGCCCGCCTCGAACAGACCGAAGTCCGCGTCGGCGAGGTCGATTTCGAAGCTGCCCTTCTCCTTGAGGTCGGAATAAATCTTCTTTATCTTTTCGCTGTCGCGCCCGGTGACTTCGAAGATCAGCCTCTCGAGGTTGGAGGACACGAGTATGTCCATGGAGGGGGACATCGTCTTGTAGAACCTGCGGTTGACATCGTACCTGCCCGTCGCAAAGAAGTCCGTCAGGATGTTGTTCGCGTTGGACGCCACGATGAGTTTGCCGACGGGCACTCCCATGCGCGCGGCATAGTAGCCCGCGAGAATGTTGCCGAAGTTGCCCGTGGGCACGACATAGTTCACCTTGTCGCCCATGGCGATTTCGCCGCTGGTGACGAGATCGCAGTAGGCGGACACATAGTAGGCAATCTGCGGTGCCAGCCTGCCCCAGTTGATTGAGTTTGCCGACGACATCTCTATGCCGCGTTTTTTGAGGGTTTCGATGACTTCCGGGTCGGTGAACACGCGTTTGACCGCCGTCTGCGCGTCGTCGAAGTTGCCCCGGATTGCCGCGACATGGACATTGCCGCCGTGCTGGGTCATCATCTGTTTTTTCTGCATCGCGCTCACGCCGTCGACGGGGTAAAACACCACGATTTCGGTGCCCTCGACATCGCGGAAACCCTCGAGTGCCGCCTTGCCCGTGTCGCCGCTCGTCGCGACGAGGATGAGGGTGCGGCTGGTGTCGCCGAGCTTGTTCTTGGACGCCACCATGAGGTAGGGCAACAGGGTGAGCGCCATGTCCTTGAAGGCGTAGGTCGGGCCGTGCCACAGCTCGAGCATATACACGCCGTCCTCGACTTTCACGAGGGGGCACGGGTCGTCGCCGTCGAAACGGGAATACGCCTTGCGGGCGTAGTCCAGGAGCTCGTCGTACGAGAACTCCTCGAGATAAAGCGAGAGTATGTACGCCGCCCTTTCGGGATAGTCCATCTCGCAGAGTTTTTCGAACTGCGTCCTGTCCAGAATCGGGAAAGACGACGGAACAATGAGTCCGCCGTCGTCCGATATGCCTTTAACGATAGCTTCCGCGGCGGTGAATTTCCGCGAGCGGTCGCGCGTGCTAAGATATTTCATATCTCTCCTTGATACTTTTTGAGGAATTCCGGGAAATTCTCCTCGTTCTCGCTGACGGTGAGAATGAACCTCGTTTCCGTGTACTTGGCTATGTCGTAGATGTCGGTGTAGAAGTCCTCGAGTTCCGCGACGGGACGCCCCAGCATTCTGTGTGCGCCGTCGATGTAGAAGCTCTCTATGTCGTGGTTGCCCGCGAGTATGCCGCGGATGAAGCCGATGAGTTCCCTTTCGTCGATTGCGGGTTCGCCGGCGCGTTTCAGGACATCCGTGTTGATGACGCGAATCTGATGGCGCAGAGAGTACATATACCTGTCGGTGTCGGTCAGAAACACGATGTCGCCTTTGGCACTTTCGACATTGTCGTTTGCCATGTTGATGATGATTTTTGTTTTGCCCGTGCCCTTGGCACCGGTGATGAGTTTTATCATAGTCACCTCCGCTTCTATTCTATAAAAAAAGCGGAACAATTACAAGCCCCAATTTGCGCGGGCGCGCGCTCGTTCATACGCGAGCGGCAAGACGGGCGTGCAGCTCGGGGGCGAACTCCGCGACCATTGCGTCGAGCTCGTCGTCGCTTATCACGGTCGTCCTGCCCGCGGCGTACTGCTCGTCCACACGCGCCTTCATCGCGACGACAAGCGGGTCGCGCTTGTCAATCCGCTCCTCTCCGGAGAGGGAGTAATAGCTGTTCAGCCAGAACGCTATGCCCGCAACGCCGCTGAAGCTGTCCACCGACACCCTCGCGGGACGGTGAAGAATCTTTTCCGTGTCGAAAATGTTGTAGATTTCCTGGTCCTTCAAAAGCCCGTCGGCATGTATGCCCGCCTTGGTGACATTGAAGTTTCTGCCCACGAACGGCGTGCGCGGAGGAATCTCGAAGCCCATCTCGTGCTCGAAGTAGTCCGCAATCTCCGTGATGACGGAGAGGTCCATTCCGCCCGTGTTGCCGCGCAGGGAGGCGTATTCGATTGCCATCGCCTCGAGCGGTGTGTTGCCCGTGCGCTCGCCTATTCCGAGCAAAGTCGTGTTCACCGACGAGCACCCGTAGAGCCATGCCGTCGCGGAGTTGACGACCGCCTTGTAGAAGTCGTTGTGTCCGTGCCATTCCAGCTGTTCGGACGGGACCTCGGCGTAGTAACGGAAGCCGTAGATTATGCCCTGCACGCTCCTCGGCAGCGAGGTGCCGGGATAGGTCACGCCGTAGCCCATGGTGTCGCAGGCGCGGATTTTGATGGGTATGCCGCTCTCGCGCGAAAGTTTCATGAGCTCGATTGCGAACGGCACCACGAATCCGAAGTAGTCCGCGCGGGTGATGTCCTCGAAATGACAGCGCGGGACGATGCCGCGGTCGAGCGCCATCTTGACGACGGAGAGATACTTGTCCATCGCCTGGCCGCGGGTGAGGTTCATCTTTTTGAAGATGTGGTAGTCCGAGCAGCTCACGAGTATGCCAGTCTCCCTGATGCCGAACTCCTTGACCAGCTCGAAGTCCTTTTCGCTGGCACGAATCCAGGAGGTTATCTCAGGGAACTCGTAGCCGAGCTCCATGCACTTCCTCACCGCCTCGCGGTCCTTTTCGCTGTAGAGGAAGAATTCGCTCTGTCTGACGAGCCCGTTGGGACCGCCCAGACGGTGCAACATCTTGAAGAGCTCCACGATGTCCTTGACCGCGAAGGGCTTGCACGCCTGCTGACCGTCGCGGAAGGTCGTATCCGTGATGAAGATGTCGCGCGGGCACTCCATGGGCACATGGCGCATGTTGAAAGCCGTCTTGGGGATCTCGCCGTAAGTGAATATCTTGCGGTGGAGGTTGGGCTCGTGCACATCCTGCAAATTGGGCTTGTAGGCGTGTTCCTCTATCAGGTTGCGACTCTTGTTGTAACGGATTATCATATCCTCTCCCCTCACTCGATGTTCTCGAGAAGTTTGTTCTGAAGTGCTATTCTGAGCGCGGAAATCATCTCGTCCATCTCGCCCAGCATGAAGCGGTCCAGAGTGTAGAGCGTCAGACCTATGCGGTGGTCGGTCACCCTCCCTTGCGGGAAATTGTAGGTGCGGATGCGCTCGCTCCTGTCGCCCGTGCCTATCTGAGCGCGGCGGGTTTCGCTGTATTCCTTGTCCGCCTGCGCCTGGTAGTGCTCGTACAGCCTCGAACGCAACACCTTCATCGCCTTTTCGCGGTTCTTGATCTGGCTGCGCTCGTCCTGGCACTCCACGACAATGCCCGTCGGCAGGTGGGTAATGCGGATTGCGGACTCCGTCTTGTTGACATGCTGTCCGCCCGCGCCGCCGCTGCGGTAGGTGTCGATCTTGAGGTCGCCGTCGTTTATCTCGACCTCGACATCCTCAGCCTCGGGCAACACCGCGACGGTCACCGTCGAGGTGTGGATTCTGCCCTGCGACTCCGTCTCCGGCACGCGTTGGACGCGGTGAACGCCGCTCTCGAATTTGAGGCTCCCCCACGCGCCCTTGCCCGTTATCATGAACACGAGCTCCTTCGCGCCGCCGAGCTCGGTGAAGTTCATGTTGATTTCCTCCACCTTCCAGCGCCTGCGGTCGGCGTAATGGCGGTACATCTTCATGAGTTCCGTGCCGAAAAGCGCCGCCTCGTCGCCGCCCGCTCCCGCGCGGATTTCCATGATGACATTGTTGTCCTCGTTGGGGTCGCGGGGAAGCAACGCGATTTTGAGCGCGGAGGCATCCTCGTCCAGCGCGTCGCGCAGTCCGTCCAGCTCCTCTTTGAGAAGCTCCTTCATCTCGGGGTCGCTCTCGCCCTCCGAAAGCGCGGTGCACTCGTCGAAAGCCCGCTTGTCGGCGAGATACTTGTCGTAGCACTCCACCACGGGTTCGAGCTCGGAATGCTCCTTCGAATACGCCCTGAAAGTGTTTTGGTCGGAGATGACTTCGGGACGCGCCAAAAGCCCGCCGAGTTCCTCGTAGCGGAGCTTTGTCTTGTCAAGACGCGCTGTCAAACCCTCACTTATCTTCATTCTTCATCCTCGCGGAAAGTATCCTCCGCACTCCCTGCATATCCTCTGTTATCTCGGTGTCAAACCCCGCAAAAAGCCCGCTTACGGCGTCCGCCTGACCCGCGCCGAGCTCCAGGAGCACGACGCCGCCGTCATTCAGATGACCGCGTGCCTGAGCCGCTATCGTGCGGTAGAAGTCGAGCCCGTCCTCGCCGCCGTCGAGAGCGGAAAGGGGCTCAAAGTCCTTCACCCTCCTGTCGAGCGCGGCAAGCTCCGCGCGCGGAATGTAGGGCGGGTTGGACACGATGATGTCGAATTTTTCGCCGCTCACGGGAGCGAACATATCCCCCGTCAGCACTCTCACGCTCACGCCCGCGCCGAGCGCGTTTGCGCGAGCCACTTCCGCCGCCGCTTCCGAGATGTCCGTCGCGGTTACATCGGCGGGAGCGTATTTCGCAACGGCGATTGCAATCGCGCCGCTTCCGGTGCATAGGTCCAGCACCCTGGCGCCGCCGCGGGCGCGCACTTCCCCGACCGCCTTCTGCGCAAGCTCCTCCGTCTCGGGACGGGGAATGAGCACGGCGGGGGAAACGGCAAGCCTTATGCCGTAAAAATCGGCGTTGCCGAGCGCGTACTGCAAGGGCGCGCCGTCCGCCATTTTTTCCGCGACTTTCTTCGCGTTCTCGAACTGCTCCTTGCTCACGGACTTCATGAGCGCAAGCGCGCTGCGCTTTTCGCCCGTGACCTCGGCAAGAATCCAGTCGATGTCGCTTTCGTCCGCGTCGGGAGCAATCTCTTTCAGGCGTTTGCGCGCAAAATCCATGGGCACCGAAAACTCGAACTTCCGCTCGGGAATCGTGGGGTCGGCGTCCATCTCCATGACCGTCTTGAACGCGGTTATGCTCACCTCCAGCATATCGTCGGTGGGCTGGCGGGTGGTGAGCTTCTGGAGCATCATACCGGGGGCGCGCAGAATCCTGAAGAGCAGGCAATCCGATTTTGCGAGGAATTTGAGCAGCTCGTAGGAGATGCCCGCCACAACGGGCAGGAAAATCAGCTTCACCCCGAGCCTCACGAGCGCGTTCACCACGCTCGAATACACCGTCCAGCCCAGTGCGTCAAGCATCCAGTTGACGAGCGCGAAAACCACTATGCTGACCGCCACCACGAAGAACAGAAAAGTCGTTCCGCAACGGCTGTGCGCCGTGGGCATGGTGCGCGCGTTCTCCACCGTGAGGTCGAGCCCGTGCTCGTAGCAGCTTATCACCTTGTGCTCCGCGCCGTGGTACATGAACACGCGCCGTATGTCCTTCATGAGCGTCACGGAAAGGATGTACGCCACGAAAATGGCGAGCATGATTGCCGCCTCGCAGAGGCTGTACAGCGCGGGATGGTCGAAGGTGCCGGGGATTTCGAAAATCAGACCGGTGAGGAAGTTGGGCAAAAAGACGAAGAGCCCTATGGCGAGCGCAAGCCCCAGCACCAGCGAAAACGCCGTCAGAATGTGCATGGGGTTGAGCTTGAAAGTCTTTGCGACCCACTTGTCGAACTTCGTGGGCTCGGCATAGTCTCCGAAGACCTCGGCGGAACGCATGAGTATGCCCGTGCCCTCGAAAAGCTGCGTGACGAGATTCACCACCCCCCTTACGAAGGGAAGGCGGAGAATGACATTGCGTTTTTTGGGGTCTTTGAGGCGCTTGGTTTCGAGGGTGATCTCCCCCGCTTCCGTCCTGACAGCCGTTGCCAGCGAGGTCGCGCTCTTCATCATGACGCCCTCGATGACCGCCTGCCCGCCTATGGAGGTGCGGCGCACGGCCTTGGATTTTGCCGCGCCGCCCGATTTTTTGTCGTCTCTGTTTTTCACGCCCGTCACCGAATCACGCACGGGGAATCATACGCTCGCGCGCGCAAAAAAAAGTGCAGACCGCCCGCGGCGGTCTGCAAAACTGTTTCAGTCGAGGTTGTATCTCTTCTTGAATTTGTCCACACGACCGCCGGTGTCGACCAGCTTCTGCTTGCCCGTAAAGAAAGGATGGCACTTGGAGCAGATTTCCACCTTGATGACATCGGTCTTTTTGGTGGTACCCGTCTCGAAAGTGTTGCCGCAAGCACATTGCACGGTCGCGGTGTGATAATCCGGATGGATGCCTTCTTTCATGTTTCACTCCTGATTCGTATTTTCACGCCCACACGCGCCAAAGGAGCTACGCGCATATGACATAAAGTTTCTTTATTATATCCACCCCGTCACCCGCTGTCAAGCGATTTTGCCTGCCTGGGCGCGCTCACTCCGAAAGGAGTCGTGTGAGGGTTGCCCGCAAAGAGGCGAGTTCGGGGCACGCGAGGTCGCGTCCGCCCCTGGGAATATCTATGCGCCCCTCCTCGACGACGGACACGGGCTCGCCGCCGAGCACCACCCAGCGGTCCGCGGCGAGCAGGCACTCGTCGATGTCGTGAGTGATGTAGACGACCGTGCGGGGCGATTCGGAAAGAAGCTTGCCGAGCACCCGCATGAGCCGCAGTTTCAGCCCCAGGTCGAGGGCGCGGAAGGGCTCGTCCATGAGCAGAATTTCCGACGGATACAGAAACGCCCTCGCCATTGCGACCCTCAGCGCCTGACCGCCCGAAAGCTCGGTGGGACGCTTTTCCATCTCGGAAAGAATTTCCGCCCTCTCAAGCATCTCCTCGATGTCCGCACGACGCTTTTTTTTGTCGCGCTCGACGGCGCGAAGCACCAAATCGAGGTTTTTATACACCGAAATCTGCGGGATTAACCTGTCTTTTTGGAAAATATACGACACTCCGCCCTCGGCTCCGCTCACCTCGCCCGTGTGCGGCAAAAGCCCCGCAAGCACATTGAGCAGCGTGGTCTTGCCGACGCCGGAACTGCCCATGACGACGGTGACTTCCCCGCCGACGAAGGTGAGGTCGAATGCGTCCAGGACGCGCTTTTCGCCGTAACCCGCAGTCACGGAAGAAAGGACAACATCTTTCATCGCCGCACCTCCCACAACTTTTTGACAAGGGCGACAAGCCCCTCGAGCAAGAAACTCAGCACTATCGCGACGACCGTCCAGCCCATGAGGTCCGCAACCTCGAAAAGACTGCCGAGCTTGTTCATCTCCAGCCCTATGCTCTGCTTGGTCTGCGCGAGCACCTCCGCCGCGATGATGACTTTGACGCAGAGCGAAACCGCGCTGCGCGCACCGTCGGCGACAATCGGGAACGCCGCGGGGATGTATATGCCCGTCAGCCTGTCCACGGGACGCATTTTGTACACCTTCGCCATTTCCAGCAATTCGCCGTCCACACCGTCAATGGCGGTGCGGCAGGTGTTGTACATGAGCGGGAAACATATCAAAAATCCCACGAGCAGGGGAACTTCGGCGTTGGTGAGCCAGGCGATTGCGAGGTATATGACCGCCATCGTGGGCGTGGACTGCAACACCGTGACCACGGGACGCAGGAAGCGGTGCAACGGCGGGAAAAACGCGCCCGCCGCGGAAAGCACGATTGCAAACGCAGTCGAGAGTGCGAACGCGGCGAGCACACGCCCCAGCGTGCTTGCGGCGACAAGCCAGCTCTTGCCGTCGCCGAGGAGCTCGCCGAAACTGCGGAAAATCTCCCCCAGAGAGGGGAAAAGCAGCGGCATATCCTCCGCCGCCGCAACAATCGCCCAGACCGCAATCACCGCCGCGAGCGCCGCGACGGGGTAAAGCACATTCGAGATTACGGTTTTTGCGAGAGTCCTTTTTTTCATACGGTGTCCACGGGGCGCGCGACGCGCCGGGATGCGGCGCGTCCGCGTCCGTCATCCGCCTCTTCGGCGGGCTGTCGTCATGCATTCACGGTGAAGCCGTTTGCGGTGAAAATCTTTTCGACTGCGTACTGCGGCACCGCGCCCTGACCGATACATCCTATCGTCTTGCCGTCGAGGCCGTCAAGCCCGATCTGCGCCGATTCGCCCTTGGCAATCATGTAGAGTATGCCCTGGGTGTTGGAGCACAGGAACTTGTACTCCGCGCCCTTGACGATGAGGTTCGCGCCGCCGTTGGCGGGCATGATCACGATGTCGCCCTCCTTGCTTGCCATCTTCTGCGCGATCTGCGCGGCGGGCACGATGTTGACATCGATCGAATAGCCTGCAACCGTGCGGGTCTGCGCCTCGGCGATGAGCAACGCCACGGCAAGGACGGGGGCGCCGTCGGGCACGAAGAGTTTCAGAGTGCCGCTGCCCTCACCCTGTTCGGTCGCCTGCGCCTCGTCGTAGTAGACGCTCTCGGGCACGCTCTCAGTGGAATTCAGGGTTTTGAGCATATCCGCAACCGTCGCCTTGACATTCTCGTCCATGTAGACGCCGACATTGCAGGTGGGGATTGCCGCCGCGGGATACGCCGAGGAGCTGCCCGCCTCCTTCAAAAGCGCGGTCATCTCGGAGGCGTGCTCGGCGATGTAGTCGAGGTTTTCGTAAAGCATTGCCTCGAACGCGTCGACGAAAGTCTTGTTCGCGGCAAGCGAGCTCTTGATGAATGTCGAGGACATCGGGAAGCCGCTTTCGCTGTCCGTCGCGGCATTGAACTGCTCCTGGATGTCCATGACGACCCCGAAGCCTTTGGCCTTGCCGGCGGTTGCCGCGGGCTCGCCGACTACGCCGTAGTCGATTTTGCCCGCCTCGAGCGCGGCTTGCACCGCCGGACCGTCGGAATAGTAGATGATGTCGACGGATTTCGCCGTCTGGGTGTTGTCGCCGCTCGTGTTGTTGCCCTCGTTTGCGGTGTTGTCGTCGCAGGCGACCAGGCACACGGAAAACACGCCGACAAGCGCGACTATGAGTGCGAAAATTGCAACTAGTTTTACGCTCTTTTTCATAATACCTCCGCGCCGCAACGCGGCGCAATTTAATCTTCAATCCGTTTGAGGGCGAGGTGCGGGGTGAGCGGAAATTCGACAGAAAACGGGATTTTCCGCGTCAAATTGCTCATTTAACTCCGTTTTCGGTCACCGTCCGCTTCGGGCTCCGTCACCGACCCTCGTGCGCAAAAGTTCATTCCACCTCGAAAGTGGTCATGGCGGATTTCACCGTCAGCTCCTCGAAACGCCCCAGTCTGCCCGTCAGCGCGGACACCCTTTCCTGCGAGCCCTCGACGATGAGCGCTATGGCGTTTGCCTCCTCGCGGGGCACGCCCATTCTGCCTATTATGATGTCCGAAAAGTCCGAAAGCACCCTCTGCATTTCGAGCACAACTTCCTTGTTGCCTTTGACTACAATGCCCACTACGCCTATTCTTTTCATTTCCTCTCCTTTCGCCTCCCGCCGCAAACAAAAAAACCGACGGGAAGACGCCGGTTTGTGTCAGTGATTATTGCCGCCGTCTTACACTCCGAGTACTCATCGTTTCAGAACGCCTTTATTATAGCACCGATAATTTTTCTGTCAACGCTTTTGCGGGCGAGTCCGTGTTTTTGAATCTCCCCGCCCGCCGGGAGCATTCACACGCCGAAAAGCATCACGACGAGGTAAATCGCGGGCACGCGCAAAGCCGTCTGCATGACGAGCTCCGCCTCCTCGGAATCCGACGAGGTGATGTAGTCCAGCCCGCCGACGGCACCAAGGTCGTCCAGCGCGGCAAAGAATTCGTCCACGCCGTCGTTTGCCATGCCGAGCGCCGTCTGCACGAGCTTCGCCGCCCCGGGGAGCGAATCCGCCTTTCTCCCTGCCTCCTCCGCCGCCTCCGTCACGGCGTTATACCACGCGTCCGTGATTTCGTCGTCGCTCGTGACTGTGATTTTCACGGGCTCGATGCCCTCCGCCTCCAACAGCTCGTTGGTCTCCTTGACGGTGTTGATTGCGATGCTCGCCCAGTTGCGCAGGCGTTTCTCGCTCTTCTCGTCGGGCGAAAGCACCCACGAGCGGTATGCCCTGCCGAGATTGGAGGCGAAAATCTCGTCGATGATGTGCCCGAGCATCTGCACAAGCGCACCCTCGTCCACGCCCTCGGGAATGGTGTCGTTGCCCATCAGCCGCATGATTGCGACGATATACAGCACCGTCTTGCCCTCGTCGCCGCGTTCCGACACTCTCAGGACGGTCGACTTGAGCTCCTCCGCGGAAAACGCCCTGCCGAACGACTCCAGCAGTTTTGCCGCCAACACCATGGAGTTGACCGTGCGCAGGTTCTCGTCCTTCTCGGCGGCAAGCTCCTTCATGAACGACACCAGCGAGTAGGTGTACGCCTCGTCCTCGCCGCGCTCGTACAGCGGCGAGAATGCCGCGGTGAAGTAGCTCACCACCTCGGGCACCTGCCCCACGAACGCGCGGACATAGTCCAGTGCGTCGAGTATCTCCTCCACCGCCTCGACGGGCTGAACGAAGCTGTCGAAACAACGCTCCACGGTGTCGAGCGCGGTTTCGAGCTCCTTTATCTCCTCCGCCGTCATCGATTCTCCGAATGCCGTCACGCTCTTAATCAGGCTGTCCAGCCACACGAACATCTCCGAATCGCTGATGTCCGCAAGTGCGCCCGACGACATACTGCCGAGCAGGGCGACAAGCCCGTCGCCGCTCGCGCCGGTGCCGATGATGTTCTGCATGGAATAGAGGAAGGAAAGCAATGTCTTGATTCCGGACTCGGCGGAATCCAACGCCTCCGTCGCCTCCGCGACAGTCGCTTCGTCCGCGAAATAGGTGTCCAGCACCCTGTCAATGCGCGCGATTTCTTCCCTGACGGGCGTCCTGTCCTCTCCCGTCAGACGGATGAGCACTTCGTTGAGGTCGCGCTTCGCGTCGGCATAGACGGATGTCGTGTCCGCAACAGCCATGCGCATGAGCCTGAAACCGAGGTCGCAGACATCGGATTCCGTGAGCCCCACTCCCCTGACGAACGCAAGCGCGCCGTCTAGGTTCGCTGCGGCGTCGTCGATGAGGCTTTTGCCGTCTTCGGTGAGAGCGAAATCCGCGGCATAGGAGATTTTCGCCGTCTGCAGGGAGGAGTCCGAAACCACCTGCGCGAGCGCGTCCAGCCATGCCGATGTCACGATGTACGAGGCGGGGTTTTCCAGCGAAGCAATCTCGTCGAAGCTCATGTCCGCCCGCCAACCGTCGCCCGCCGCGGCAAGCACATTGCCCCTGAAGGCGTCCACTGCCTCGGCACGGAGCGCGGCAGCGTTCGGAGCGGTATTGTCGTCGCACCCCGTCGCCGCAAACGCGACGACAAGACAGAGCAGGACGGCAAGCACAATCGCCGCCGTGCCCCGCGCGGCTTTATTCCCCATGACGGTGTTTTTCGCGTGCGGATTTTTCATCACTCTCTCCTCATGCTGTAATGTCTTCTGAACCCCGCGACGAGCGGGATTGCGATATAGAGCGCGGCGAGCACCGCTCCCGCGGCGAAAGCCACACCCGCGTTGAACACGAACTCGAAGTACAGCCCGAACATCCTGAGCGCGTGGATGAGGCACAGCGTCGCAAGCGCGCTGACGGGCAGCGCAACCGCAAGCGCGGGGATTGCCGAAACGGCGTGTTCGGCGATTTCCGCCCCCAGCAACGCGTTTTTTGAAAGACCCGCCGCAAGCAGGCTTCCGCGCGTCCTCTCGGAGTGCGCGCGTCCTATCACCGTGCCCGCAAACAGCACCGCGAGCACAAGCGCGCTGAGCACGAACGCGAGCGCGGCGACAAGGTCGAATATGTTTTCCAGCGAAGCTGTATCCCACTCATACGCCTCAAGCGCGGGGATTGCGTAGTAGTTGCGGTCGGCAAAGACGGAGCGCACTCTCTCCGCGGTTTCCGCGACATCGCCTCGGACGGTGAGCACCACCG
>USEV01000007.1 GCA_900553825.1 uncultured Eubacteriales bacterium | reverse complement strand
TACGTCTCGTGGGCTCGGAGATGTGTATAAGAGACAGTGTGCAGACCGTCCTGTCCCGTGGCGGCAAGCGTTGCGAGCGTCCTGCCGTGGAAGCCGTCCTTCAGGGTGACGACGGTGTAATGGTCCGCGCCCTTGTTTTCCGCCGCCCATTTGCGTGCGGTCTTTATCGCGCACTCGTTGGCTTCCGCGCCCGAGTTTGCGAAAAACACCTTTTTCATGCCGCTTGCCTCACACAGTTTTGCGGCAAGACGCGCGCACGGCTGGGTGTAAAAGAGGTTGGAGGCGTGTTGCAGGGTGTGAAGCTGTGCGCTCACCGCGTCCGCCCATTCCTTGTCGCACGCGCCGAAGATGTTGACGCCGATGCCGCTCATCATGTCGATGTAGCTCTTGCCGGCGTCGTCGTAGAGCACCGCACCCTCGCCCCGCACTATGCACACGGGAAAGCGCGCGTAGGTGCCCGCTATGTACTTTTTGTCAAGCTGTTCAGTCGTCATAGTTTTCACCCGAAACGAACATGGTGCCGAGGCCTGCGTCGGTCAGGGTTTCGATGAGAATCGAATGAGGCACCCTGCCGTCGATGATGAACACCTTCTTCACGCCGCGACGGATTGCCTCGACGCAGCAACCCACCTTGGGGATCATTCCGCCCGAGAGTTGACCCTGGTTGATCATGCGCTGTGCGTCGCTGACGAATATGCGGGAGATGAGAGTGCTCTCGTCCTTCTCGTCCTCCAGGAGCCCCGCGGTGTCCGTCATGTTGATGAGGCTTTCGGCCTTGAGCATACCTGCAATCCTCGCCGCCGCGGTGTCGGCATTGATGTTGTAGACATTGCCTTCCGCGTCGCAACCCACCGTGGAGATGACGGGGATGTAACCCTTTTCGAGCAAATCCAGCACGGGTTGGACATTGAGGGAGGTTATCTCGCCGACGAAGCCGAGCTTGGGGTCGAGCGTCGTTGCGCCGATGAGTCCGCCGTCGGCACCCGAAAGCCCCATGGCTTTGCCGCCCAGGCTCTGAATGAGGTTGACGAGCCCCTTGTTGACTTTGCCCGCGAGCACCATTTGCACCACATCGGCGGTTTCCGCATCCGTGACGCGCAAGCCGTCCACGAACACCGATTTCTTGCCGAGCTTTGCGAGCATCTCGGTGATTTCGGGGCCGCCGCCGTGGACGAGCACCACCTTGACGCCTATGAGGGAAAGCAGGACGAGGTCGCCCATGACCGCGCGTTTGAGGGTGGCGTCGGTCATCGCCGAGCCGCCGTATTTGACAAGCAGTATTTTGCCGCTGTACTTCTGAATGTGAGGCAGCGCCTCGATGAGGACTTCCGCCCTGTCCTTATTGCTGATTTTCATGATTCCTCCTAGGTCCTGTAATCGCCGTTGATTTTCACATAGTCGTAGCTGAGGTCGCATCCCCACGCCGTCGCGGCAAAGGCTCCGTCGCCGAGGCTGACCTTTATCACGATTTCGTCCTCGAGCAAAACCTTCTTTGCAAACTCCTCGGAAAAGTCCACGCCCGTGCCTGCGTTGCACACCTCGATTTCGCCCGCGCGGGACACGAAGCTCACGCACACCTTCTCGGGGTCGAACGACGCTCCGCTGTAACCCATGGCGCAAAGCACCCTGCCCCAGTTCGCGTCGGCGCCGAACATCGCCGCCTTGACGAGCGAGGAGCATATCACGGATTTCGCCGCGAGAGAGGCGTCCTTTTTGGTGTCGGCGCCCTCGACGACGCACTCCAGAAGCTTGGTCGCGCCCTCGCCGTCACCCGCGAGCATTTTGCACAAACAGATGTTTACGGTGTTCAATGCGCACATAAAAGCGTCGAAATCGTCACCTTCCGCCGTGATTTCGGGGTTGCCCGCCATGCCGTTCGCGAGCACGACCACCATGTCGTTGGTGGAGGTGTCGCCGTCCACGCTCAGCATATTGAAGGTGTCCGTCACATCGCTGCTCAACGCCTTTTGCAGCATCTCCGATGAGATTGCCGCGTCCGTGGTGAGGAACACGAGCATGGTTGCCATGTCGGGGTGAATCATGCCCGAGCCCTTTGCCATGCCGCCTATGACGCAACGCTTGCCGCCCGCGAAAAATTCCACGGCGACCTGCTTTTCGTGCGTGTCCGTAGTCATGATTGCCTGCGCCGCTTCCGTCCCGTTGCGGGAAAGACCTTTGACGAGCGCGGGCACCGCCGCTGCAATGGGCTCTATGCGCAGGGGCTGTCCGATGACGCCCGTGGACGCGACGACCACGCTCCGTGCGGGCACGCCGAGGGCTTCGCCCAGCACTTCGCAGGCGCGCTCGGCAACCTGTTTGCCACCCGCATCGCAGGTGTTTGCGATGCCGCTGTTGCAGATGATTGCGTGCATCTTGCCCTGCGCGATGTGTTCGCGCGTCACCGCAAGAGGCGCGCCCTTGACGAGGTTGCGGGTGTAGACCGCCGCCGCGTTGCATTCCGCCTTGCTGAAGACGAGGGCGAGGTCCTTCTTGGAGCGGTTGCGCCTTATGCCCGCGTAAACGCCCGACGCCTCGAAGCCGAGTGCGGCGCATACGCCGCCGCTTATCTTTTTGATGTCGTGTTTTTCCATATTTCCTCTCAATCCAGTTGCAGACCTTTTTCCGCCGCCTCGCCGAGCACGAGGTTCATGCACTCCACCGCCGCGCCCGACGCGCCCTTGCCGAGGTTGTCGTAGCGGGCGACGAGCAGGATTCTGTCGCCGTTGCCGTGCACCGAAATTTCCATGCTGTCCTTGCCCGTGTACGCGCCCGCGGAAAGAAAACCGTCCTCGCCCGCGCTCTCGCGGTAGAACACCGTCCTGCCGACATACAGGTCGGCATACACTCTCTTTATGTCCTCCGCTGAAGCTCCGCCTTTCAGTGCGGAAGCAAACAGCGGAACGGTGACTTCCATGCCCGAATAGAACGCGCCCACCACCGGGCAGAAGACGGGGGCGTGGGAGAGCCCGCTCACCGCCGTCATCTCGGGCAGGTGCTTGTGCGCCTGAGAAAGCGCGTACTGTCGGGGCGCGACAAGCGCGTCGCCGCGGGTTTCGTAGTCGGCAATCATCTTTTTTCCGCCGCCGCTGTAGCCCGTGAGCGAGAAGCACGCAAGCTCGGCATCGGGGTCGATTATGCCCGCGCGGACGAGCGGACGCACAAGCGCGACGAACCCTGAGGCGTGACAGCCGGGCACCGCTATGCGCTTGCTCCCCGCAATCCTTTCCGCCCTGCCCTCGCCGAGCTCGGGGAAGCCGTATTCCCATCCCGCCGCCGTGCGGTGCGCGGTCGACGCGTCGATGATGACGGTGTCCGTGCCCTCCGCAAGCGCAACCGATTCCTTTGCCGCGGCGTCCGGCAGACACAGGAACGCAATGTCCGCGGCGGCGATTGCATTCCTCCTCGCCGCGGGGTCCTTGCGCTCGTTCTCGGGCAGAACTATGAGTTCCAGCCCGCTGCGCGAGGAAAGCCTGCTCTCGATGCGCAGTCCCGTCGTCCCCTCTCTGCCGTCGATGAATATCTTCTTCACCCTATGAACCCCTCGACAAATCTGATTTGTTTTTCCACCGACGCCTTGCCGGTACCGCCCTCCGAGGTGCGCCTCTGCACACAGGCGGGAAGGGAAATGGCGTCGTAGACATCCTCGTCGAACAGGTCGCCGAAATTCCTGTATTCCGCGAGGGAGATTTCCTCGAGGGTCTTTTTGTTGGCTATGCCGAAGGCGACGATTTCGCCCACGGTCTTGTATGCGTTCCTGAACGCCATCCCCTTGCGCACGAGGTAGTCCGCGAGGTCGGTGGCGTTGATGTAGCCCTTGCCCGCCGCGGCGTACATCCGCTTCTTGTCGAGCTTCATGGTGGCGACCATGGGCGCGAATATGGCAAGGCACTTCTTGACGGTGTCCAGCGCGTCGAAGACGCACTCCTTGTCCTCCTGCATATCCTTGTTGTAGGCAAGAGGAAGCCCCTTGAGCACGGTGAGCATCGCGGTGAGGTCGCCGTACACCCTGCCCGTCTTGCCGCGAACGAGCTCCGCCATATCGGGGTTCTTTTTCTGGGGCATGATGCTGGAGCCCGTGGTGTATGCGTCGCTGAGCTCCACGAAGCCGAACTCACCCGACGACCAGAGCACGATTTCCTCCGCGAAACGCGAAAGGTGCATCATGACGAGCGAGAACGCGGAGACGAGCTCCACGCAGAAATCGCGGTCGGAAACGCCGTCGAGGCTGTTCATGCACACGCCGTCGAAGCCGAGCTTCTTTGCGGTGAAGCTCCTGTCGGTGTCGTAGGTCGTGCCCGCGAGCGCACAGCAACCCAGCGGAGAGACATTCATGCGCCTGACCGCGTCGCCTATCCTGCCTGCATCGCGCACGAACATCATGGCGTATGCGAGCAGGTGGTGTGCAAAGAGTATGGGTTGCGCACCCTGCAGGTGGGTGTAGCCGGGCATGATGTAGTCCTTGGTCGCCTTTGCCTGTCCGACGACGGCGGAGAGCAAATCCTTGATGAGCGCGACGACTTCCCCGCTCTGCTTGCGCAGGTAGAGGCGGAGGTCGACTGCGACCTGGTCGTTGCGGCTGCGGGCGGTGTGCAGCTTCTTGCCCGCCTCGCCGATGCGTGCGGTGAGCACCGCTTCGACGAACATATGGATGTCCTCGGCGGTGGGGTCGAGCGCGAGTTTGCCCGAGTCGATGTCGGAAAGTATGCCCTTGAGCCCGTCGGTGATGAGCGCGCATTCGTCGCGCGTGATTATGCCGCAACCCGCAAGCATTTCGGCGTGCGCGAGCGAGCCCTCGATGTCCTCACGGTACATCCTGCCGTCAACCGCGATGGAGCTGTTGAACTCGTCCGCGATTTTTGCCGTCTTTTCCGCGGCGCGCCCTGCCCACAACTTGTCCATAATGCCTCCTTAATTCCAAAACCGGCTTTACGCCGGCTTTTTTGCTGATAAAGTGCGTTTTGTGCGTTTGCGCCGCCCTCGTGCGGGCGGCGCAAATCGGCGTCATTTGCTCTTCTTTGCGTTCTTGGCGTCCACCTGCGCCTGCACCTTGATGGGCAGACCGAACAGGTTGATGAAGCCCGCGGCGTCGGCCTGGTTGTAGACATTGTCCTCGCCGAATGTCGCAATCTCCTCGTTGTAAAGCGAGTAGTCGCTCCACGCGCCCGCCTTTATTATGTTGCCCTTGTAGAGCTTGAGCCTGACCTTGCCCGTCACCTTCTCCTGGGTCTTGTCGACGAACGCGGAGAGAGCCTCGCGCAGGGGGGTGTACCACTGCCCGTTGTAGACGAGCTCCGCAAAGGTGATTGCAAGCTCCTGCTTCTTGTGGGCGGTGTACTTGTCAAGACACAGGGTTTCGAGATACTCGTGCGCGGCATAGAGAATTGCTCCGCCCGGAGTCTCGTACACGCCGCGGCACTTGATGCCGACGAGCCTGTTCTCCACGATGTCGAGCAGACCGATGCCGTTTTCGCCGCCGAGCTTGTTGAGGGCGAGGATGATGTCCTTCGCGCTCATCTTCTTGTCGTCGAGCGCGACGGGCACGCCCTTTTCGAAATCCAGGGTGATGTAGGTGGGCTTGTCGGGAGCGTCAACGGGAGAGACGCCCATTTCCAGGAAGCCCTTCTTTTCGTAGAGGGGTTCGTTGCCCGCGTCCTCGAGGTCCAGACCCTCGTGAGAGAGGTGCCAGAGGTTCTTGTCCTTGGAATAGTTGGTCTCGCGGTTTATCTTGAGGGGGATATTGTGCGCCTCGGCGTACTCGATTTCCTCCTCGCGGGACTTGATGCTCCATTCCCTCCAGGGGGCGATGACGGGCATATCGGGTGCAAACGCCTTTATCGTGAGCTCGAAACGCACCTGGTCGTTGCCCTTGCCCGTGCAGCCGTGGCAGATGGCGTCCGCCTTTTCCGCCTTGGCAATCTCGACGATGCGCTTCGCGATGACGGGACGCGCAAAGGAGGTGCCGAGCATATATTCCTCGTACTTCGCACCCGCCTTGACGGTGGGGATGATGAAATCGTTGACGAACTCGTCCGTGAGGTCCTCGATGTAGAGCTTGGAGGCACCGGTCTTGAGCGCCTTTTCCTCAAGACCCTCGAGCTCGTCCGCCTGCCCGACATTGCCGGAAACGGCGATGACTTCGCAGTTGTTGTAGTTTTCCTTGAGCCAGGGGATGATGATGGAAGTATCCAGCCCGCCCGAATATGCCAACACGACTTTTTTGATTTTGGATTTGTCCATAATTACCTTCCGTTTGAGTGTTTACGCCGATTATATGCCCCCGATAAATAAAAGTCAAACATTTTTGCATATTTTTTCAAATAGTTGCATATTGCCGCGAAACATACACGAATATGCGGATTTTATGCAATTTTTTATGCAAAATACGGCTTTTTATGCACGCGCACGCATACATCGCACCCGACGCGGCGCGCGTCGGCACGGGCACGCGGCGCGCCGCGTGCTTCAATAATTCACCCAAATTCCCGCCCGCGGAAAATTGCACCTTGTGAACACGGGCTCTCCGTTATATAATGGCATGGGGGGAACCTATGGACGAAAAAGATTTCATCACGCAACAACCCGCACCCGACGCCGGCGAGCCCGGCTCCCCGTCGCCTTCCGACGCACCCGTGACGGCACCGGTCGTCGCGGATTCCGCCGCGGAGCCCGTGACGGAGTGCTCCGCCGAGGGCGCTGACGGCACCGCCGCGGAGGGCGTCGCGTCGCCTGCCGCAAAGCAATCCGTCGGCGTGAAATTCGTGGGATTTCTGAAATACCTCTTCGGCATCAATCTGAAGGGCTATGTCGTGCCGGGCGGAGAGAAGTTCAGCTACTATTTCTATTTCACGGGTCAGAATGTCATCTACTCTCTCGTCGCCTACAACCTGATGACCTTCCTGCTCCTGCAGGGCGTCGACCCCGCGCTCTCCGCGACGGTGCTCATCTGCGTCAAAGTCTGGGACGCGATCAACGACGCGGTTTTCGGCACCATTTTCGACAAGGTCAAATTCAAGAGCGGCAACAAGTTCATGCCGTGGCTGCGCATCTCCGTCGCGCTGATACCCATCGCGACGATTCTGCTGTTCTGCCTGCCTGCCGACATCCCCGGCGGCGGAAAGCTCGCATGGCTCGCCGTTTTCTATGTCCTCTGGGACACCGCCTACACCCTCTGCGACGCGCCTCTCTACGGCAGTATAACCGTGCTCACGGGCAACCTCGGCGAGCGCGACAAGATGCTGTCCGTCAAGGGCATCTTCGCCTCGGCGGGCGGCGGACTCGCCTCCCTCGTGGTCATGATTCTGCTGAGCGAAGCCGTGGGGTCGAACTATGTCGTCATAGCCGTGGTGCTGGGCATCATCGCGTTTGCCACCATGCTCCCCTTCTGCATCAAGGGCAAGGAACGAGTCTCCAACCTGCCGCCCGAGCAATCCTTCACCATACGGAGGATGCTGAAATATCTCTTCTCCAACAAGTATCTGCTCATATACTACCTGGCGTTCCTGTTCTCGTCGGGCATGAACATGATGGCGTCGCTGCAACTGTTCACCTCGTTCTATGTGTTCGGCAACTCGCTGTTCGCAACCGTCGTCATGCTGGTGTCGACAATCCCGTCGCTGATTTTCGCGCTGCTCGTCCCCGCACTCATAAAGAAGTTCAACAAAATCACCCTCTACCGCTTCTGCCTGCTGGCGCAGGTGGTGATTTCCTTCATCATCTTCTTTGCGGCGTACAAGAACTTCGTGGTGTACATCATCCTCTCCGTGCTCAACTGCGTGCCTGCGGCGGTGTCGGCAATCCTGCTCTTCATGTTCACGCCGGACTGCGCCGAATACGGCCGCTTCAAGACCGGCATCGAGGCAAAGGGCATCACATTCTCGCTGCAGACATTCATGGCGAAACTGACCGCGGCGATAACGGGCTCGCTCGCCCTCTTCATCCTGCCCCTCTTCGGGTGGATCGACATCGAGGCGGAGAACTTTGAGGAGCTCGCGGCACTTGCGGCACAGGGCATCACTCAGCCCGAGGGCGCAATCAAAGGTCTGTGGTTCATCTACATTCTCCTGCCCGCGATAGGCAACCTGATAGCCTTCGTGCTGTTGCAGTTCTACAAGCTCAAGGACCGCGATGTCCAGCTCATGGCGGACGCGAACATGGGCAAAATCTCCCGCGAGGAGGCGGAAGCGAGCATCTCCTGCAAGCTGTGATTCCCGCCCCTGCGGATTTCATAATTCGCACAAAAACGGTGTTTACAATGCAAAAACGGAGCATAAAGCTCCGTTTTTTGTCGTTTGCGCTGCACTTCGCGCCCGTCACGCAGGCGACTTTCGGGAGGGGGATGCGCAGGTTTCAGACGAGCGTATGTATCGCGGAATATATCTTCTTCGCGACATAGGGGTTGTTCATCGTGTAGAGGTGGATGCCGTCCGCCCCCTGCGCGATGAGGTCGACAATCTGGTCGACTGCGTAGGCTATGCCCGCGTCACGCAGTGCCTCGGGATTGTCCTCGTAACGCTCCATGACCGCCGTGAACTTTCTGGGCAGTTCCACCCCGCACAGCGACACCATGCGCTCTATCTGTTTCTTGTTGGTGACGGGCATGATGCCCGCCTCGATGGGCACATCTATGCCCGCCAGCGCGCACCGCTCCTTGAACGCGTAAAAGTGCGAGTTGTCGAAAAACAGTTGCGTGATGAGATGGTTCACTCCCGCGTCGACCTTGATTTTGAGGTGGCGAATGTCCTCGACGAGGCTCGCCGATTCGGAGTGCCCCTCGGGGTAACACGCCGCGACGATGTTGAAATCGCCCCTCTCCCGTATGAAGCCAACGAGGTCCGATGCGTGAGCGAAATCCCCCCGAGGCGCGCCCTCGGGCGGTATGTCGCCGCGCAAGGCGAGCACATTCTCCACACCCGCGGCGGCGAGGTCGTCCAGCAGGGAGGAAATCTCCCCTTTGGTGCGCCCTATGCACGGCAGGTGCGCGACGCAGGTCGTGCCGCTTTTCAGGATTGCCTCCGCGATGCGCAGGGTTTCCCCGCTGCCCTTTCCGCCCGCGCCGTATGTGACGCTGATGAAGTCCGGCGAAAGCCCGACGAGCTCCTCGAGCGTGTCGTAGATTGTGCGGACGGGAGTGGTGGGCTTGGGAGGGAAAACCTCGTAGGACAGCACCGTCCTCTCGCCGAAAAGGTCAGCGGTTTTCATCTCTCATCTCTTTTGCCGCGGCAACGAGGTTGCGCAGGCTTGCGACGGTTTCCGTCACGCCGCGGGTCTTCAGGCCGCAGTCGGGGTTGACCCAGAGTTTGCGGGCGGGGATTCTTGTCAGCATACGCTTCAGGGCGTCCTTGATTTCCCCGACCGAGGGCACGCGCGGCGAGTGTATGTCGTAGACGCCGGGGCCGACTTCCGTCTTGAAATTGTTCTCCTTCAGCGAATCGAGGATGAGCAAATCCGAACGCGACGCCTCGAAGGTGATGACATCCGCGTCCATGTCGTCGATTGCCTTGATGATGTCGGTGAACTCGCTGTAGCACATATGGGTGTGAATCTGCGTCTTCGCCTGCACGCCGCTGTGCACCAGACGGAAGGCGCGGATTGCCCAGTCGAGATACTCCGAATACCAGTCGCTCTTGCGGAGGGGCAGCTTTTCGCGCAACGCCGCCTCGTCGACCTGTATGACGCGTATGCCGCTCTTTTCGAGGTCGAGCACCTCGTCGCGGATGGCGAGGGCGAGCTGATACGCGCTCTCCTTGAGGGAAATGTCCTCGCGCGGGAACGACCAGTTGAGGATGGTCACCGGGCCCGTGAGCATGCCCTTCATCGGCTTTTTCGTGAGGCTTTGCGCATAGACCGACCACTTCACCGTCATGGGCTCGCGACGGGAGACATCGCCCCACACGATCGGGGGCTTCACGCACCTCGTGCCGTAGGACTGCACCCACGCCTTTTCGGTGAACACATAGCCGTTCAGCAGCTCGCCGAAATACTCGACCATGTCGTTCCTCTCGTACTCGCCGTGCACCAGAACATCCAACCCGATGTCCTCCTGCAACGCCACGCACTCCTTTATCTTGGCGCGGTTGAAATCCTCGTACTGTTCCCGGGTTATCTCCCCTTTCCTCCTCGCGGTGCGGTTGGCTTTGACATCCGCAGTCTGCGGGAATGAGCCTATCGTCGTGGTCGGGAACAGCGGCAGGACGAACTCCTCGCGCTGTATCTTTTCCCTCTCGTAGAAGTCGGGCAGACGGGTGAAATCCGCCTCCTTTATCTCCGACACCCTCTTCTTGACGGCGGGGTCGGCGGAATCCGGCCTTGCCGCGGCAAAGAGAGCGACATTTGCGGCATACGCCTTTCCCGCCGCCTCACTGCCCTCGGCAATCGCCCTGAGCTCTCCGAGCTCCGCGAGCTTTTCCTCCGCAAAGGCGAAATGTTCCGCATACTCCGCGGGGAGCTTGGTCTCGTTTCTGAGGGTGTAAGGCACATGGAGCAGGGAGCAGGAGGTGCTTATCACGGCGTCTATGCCCGCCGCCTTGAGCCCGTCGAGCACCGCAAGGGACTTTTTGTAGTCGTTGCGCCAGATGTTTTTGCCGCACACCACGCCCGCAAACAGCTTCTTGCCGGCGGGGAAACCCTTTTTCACCAGCTCGGCGGTCTGCTTGCCCTCCACGAAATCCAGCCCGACGCCGTCGAAAGGCAGGGCGCAGATTGCGTCGTACGAGTCGCGCACATCGCCGAAATAGGTCTGCAAAAGCACCTTTACCCCGCCCTTTGCGGCGAGGATGCCGGAATAGAGCTTCTCAAACAGCGCGATGTCCTCCGCGGTGAGGTCGCGCACGAGATAGGGCTCGTCGAACTGCACCCATTCCGCACCCAGCGCTCCGAAGCGCGCGAGCAGGTCGGAATAGGCGCGGATTGCCTCGTCGGCGAAATCCGCAGCGCCCTTTTTGCCGAGATAACGGGTGAGCTTGAGCAGGGTGAACGCGCCCACGACCACGGGCTTTGCCGTGATGCCGAGTGCCTTTGCCTCCGCAAATTCCTCAAAGGGTTTGCCGCCCACGAGCGCGAGCTCCGTGGCGTCGTCCGCCTCGGGCACCATGTAGTGGTAGTTGGTGTTGAACCACTTTTTCATCGCCAGCGCCTTGACATCGCCCTCCTCGCCCTGATAGCCTCTCGCCATTGCGAAATAGGTGTCCAGCGGGGAAACGCCGAGCGCGGAATATCTCTCGGGAACGATGTTGAAAAGCACCGCGGTGTCCAGGGTGTTGTCGTAGAAGGAAAAGTCGTTTGCGGGGATGAAGTCCACTCCCGCCGCCTTTTGGACAAGCCACTGTTCCTCTCTGATTGCCTTTGCCGCCGCGCCGAGCGCGTCCGCGGAAATGCCGCCCGCGAAATACTTTTCGGTGGCGAACTTGAGCTCCCTCTGCGAACCCACGCGGGGATAACCTATGACGGAAATTTGCATATCTTCTCCTTTTTGCGGCTCCCGAAGGAAACCGCCCTCGATTTTTCACGAAACTGCCCCGTAGAGGCTTTCCTGCCTAAAAATTATAACATCGGGGAACGATATGCGAAAAGACTTATTTTCAATGACGAGCTATAGAAAAAAACTATGCCTTGTAATCCTTGATGTATTCTTCGAGGTGTTTGAGGTATCTCTCGCCCGCGGCGCTGAGCGGCCTGCCCTTGGGGGCGATGTAGCCTATTTCCATCTTCTCGTCGCTGACGAGCGGGATTGCGACTATGTCCGTGCCGTTGAGGTCGCTCGACAGTATGCCCGAGGAAATCGTGTAGCCGTCCAGACCTATGAGCAGATTGAAAAGCGTCGCGCGGTCGGTGACGATGAGGTTTTTGGGGCTTTCCTCGGTGCTGTGCAGTTCCTCGGAATAATAAAAGGAGTTCATGAGCCCCTGTTCGTAGGTCAGACGGGGAAAGGGCTTCAAATCCGCAAGCGTCACGGAGCTCTTGCCCGCGAGGGGGTTGCGCCTGCTCACGAATACATGCGGCGACGCGGTGAAAAGCGGGGTGAAGCGCAGGTCCGCGTTCTCCACGATGCGCAGAATCACCCTGCGGTTGAAACTGCTGAGAAAGATGACGCCGAGCTCGCTGCGGGAGGTGCGGACATCCTCGATGATGTCATGTGTGCGCGATTCGCGCAGGGTGAACTCATAGCGCTCCTCGCCGAGCTCGCGGACGAGCTCCACGAAGGCGTTGACGACGAACGAATAGTGCTGTGCGGAGATGGAAAACACGCGGCGCGCCCTGTGGCCACCCTTGTACTGCTCTTCCAGAAGCTCCGCCTGCTCCACCACCTGGCGGGCGTAGGAGAGGAATTTGGAGCCCTCCTCGGAGAGGTGGATGCCCTTGGGAGTCCTGAAAAACACGGTGATTCCCATCTCCTCTTCGAGCTCGGCAACCGCCTTGGAAAGACTGGGCTGGGCGACGAGCAACTTCTCCGCCGCCGCCGAAATCGAGCCGCACTCCGCAACCGCTATGATGTAACGCAACTGTCTTAATGTCATATTCCGCTCCGTGAGCATTATAGCACACGCGCGGGCGCACTTCAACTCCCGCGCCGCAAACGACGGAGTCGCCCGCGGACGGACGGGCTTGAAAATTCGCGGGCAAGGGGGTATAATCTCTTTGACAGGGTGGAAAAATGCACAAAGCGTCCGAAAACAGAATCTTTGCCCTCGCGTGGAGAAGCGCGGGGCTTGCAATCGGCATCGCGGGCAACGCGATAATGTTCACCATATCGGGTGCCTCGATGCTCGTCTACTTCACCATGCAGACCAACCTCTTCGTGCTCGCCATGTTCGCGGTGCTGACCGTCATGACGGCGATACAGCTGAAACGCGAGGGAGTACGGGGGGAAGCGGCGCACCTCAACTGCTCGTTGCAGCTTGCGATCACCTTTTACATCACCATCACCTTCGTGGTGTACTGGGCGCTCCTCAGCTGGCAGAACTTCGACATGGCGGCGGCGGGCGGAGGGAGCGAGCTCATCGCCGCAAACTACATAGTGCACGGCGTGGTTCCGCTTTTTGCAATCATCGACTGGCTGATTTTCCTGCCCCACGGCAGGACCACCCGAAACGCCGCATTCGCATGGCTGTTGTACCCTCTCGTCTACGCAATCTACATCTTCGTGCGCGCGGAAGTGGGCGCACCCCTTTACGGCACCACGCGCTACCCTTACCCCTTCATCGATGTGGACATAATCGGCGCATGGGTTGCCGCCGTCGTGCCCGTGATGGCGGCGGCGTTCTACGGGCTGGGACGGCTCTTCGTGTTCGTCGACCGCAAAATCGCCGCTTTCCGCCTGCGCGCCTTCCCCGCATACAGGCGCGTCGCACGACAATCCGAAGCGGGACTCCCCGCACAAGAGGGCGCAGAAAGTTGACACAACCCCGCGCCGGTGCTAGAATGAGCGCGTGAGGGAGTAGTCGGCGTACACTCGCTATAAGTCAACACACTTGCCTGCGGGCATGGCTTATATTAAATGACAAGACTCACACACGGTTTTCGTGTGTGAGTTTTTTTGTACGGCTGCCCCCACGGACTCGTGGCGTACTTGCCGCGAGAGGTCGCGGGGGTAAGTTTAAGCAGTATCACGCCAAATAGTGCCGTTGGATAGGGGCGGAAAATTTGATTTCCCCCTACACTATGACTTTCGACGGTAAAAGCGCGATATTTGGATGAAGAGCAAGAAAGAACACACCCCCACGGACTCGTGGCGTACTTGCCGTACGCGAGAGGTCGCGGGGGTAAGTTTAAGCAGTATCACGCAAATAGCGCGGTTGGATAGGGGCGGAAAATTTGATTTTCCTCTACGCTATGACTTTCGACGGTAAAAGCGCGATATTTGAGCGTCAGACAAGGAAACGAAACACCCGCGGACAGGAGCATACTT
>USEV01000006.1 GCA_900553825.1 uncultured Eubacteriales bacterium | reverse complement strand
GAGATATGCGGACAAGCCTGTGCACGCCCTTTTCCGCCTTGAGGTAGCCGTAGGCGTTGTCGCCCTCGACGCGGAAAGTCACGCTCTTGAGCCCCGCCTCGTCGCCGGGCAGGCAGTCGAGCTCCGTGCAGCCCCAGCCCGAACGCTCGACATAGCGGGTGTACATTCGGTAGAGCATCTCGCACCAGTCCTGCGCCTCGGTGCCGCCCGCGCCCGCGTGCAGGGTGAGGATTGCGTTCAGGGAGTCGTACTTGCCCGAAAGCAGGGTGGAAAGGGTCAGCTTCTCCACCTCTTCGGAAAGACGCGCCACCCTTTTGACGAGGGCTTCGTCCTCCTCCTCGCTGTTTTCGAGCTCCACGATGTCGACGGTTTCCAGCGCGTCGTCAAGCTCGGCGAGGAGCTTTTCGAACTTGCTTATTTTGCTCGTCAGCTGGCTCAGCTCCTTGGACACCTTCTGCGCGCGCTCGACATCGTTCCAAAACCCTTCCGCGTTCTGTTCGGCTTCGAGCTCGCCGATGCGCACGCGCAATTTCTCGGGGTTTATGCCCTGAAATGCGTGCGTCAACTCCTCTTTCAGCGATTTAATCTCGTTTTTCTTGTCAAAATAGTTCAGCATAATTCACGCGTTTCTGCCGCAGCAGTTCTTGTATTTCTTTCCGCTTCCGCAGGGGCACGGGTCGTTGCGGCCGACCTTTGCCTGGGGTGCTCTCGAGGGCACCGCCGCCTCCGCCGCCGCCTCCGCCGCAGAGTTCTTCTGCCCGGATTTCGCGGCGTTCCTCCGCGCGGCGGAGATTGCCGCCGCCCTGGCGTCCAGCGCGCCCAGCATGGCGTTTGCGATGCGCCTGACATAGTCCGTCACAAGGGGCATTCCGTCCTCGCTCTCCGCGTCGGGGTTGTCCTCGTCGAAGTAGTGCGCGGTGCCGTTCTTGATTGCCTCGCCCGCCAGAATGATGAAGCCGTCCGTCAACACCTTCTGCGCCGTGATGGTGTGAATCTCCTCCACCATGCGGTCGAACATCTCCCAGCCCTCCTGACGGTAGGCTATGACGGGGTCGCGCTGACCGTAGCCTCGGAGCCCTATGCCGCGACGCAGCACATCCATGGCGTCGATGTGCTCCATCCACTTGGAGTCAACCGCCGAAAGCAGGCGTTGTCTTTCGTATTCGCCGAAGTCCTTGCCCGTCTTTTCGAAAGCGGCTTTCAGGGCGTCGTATTCGCGGAACGCCACTTTGAGCACGGCGTCCTTCATCTTGTACACATCGAACATCCCGCAAAGCTCGGGGGTGATGACCCCGCACGGCTTGCCGTGGAACATCCTTATGTCGAGGTCGCGGTTGAACGCCTCTATCCTCGCGTCGTCGAACTCGGTCTTGAAGTCCGCGTGCTTGGTGATGATTTCCTCCGCAAGGTCGTCTATCATGTCCACAATCTGGTCGTGGACATCCAGCCCGTCCAGCACCTTGCCGCGCTCCTTGTATATCATCTCGCGCTGGGCGTTCATGACATCGTCGTAGCTCAACACCTGCTTCCTCACCGAGAAGTTGCGGCTTTCCACATTCTGTTGTGCGCGCTCTATCTGCTTGGTGATGAAGCTGTTTGCGATGGGTTGCGTGTCGTCAAAGTGCATTCTCTCGGCGATGGATTTCATCTTGTCGCCGCCGAAAAGCCTTGCTATGTCGTCCTCCATGGAGATGTAGAACGCGGTGCTGCCGGGGTCGCCCTGCCTGCCGCTTCTGCCTCGCAGCTGGTTATCGATTCGCCTGCTGTCGTGACGCTCGGTGCCTATGACGCGCAGTCCGCCGAGCTCCACCACCTGCTTGTGCTCCGCGTCGCACTCCACCTTGTATTCGGAGTAGTACTTCCTGTACTTCTCCCTCGCCTCCCTGACCTCGTCGCTGACGCGGTCGACATGGGAGGTCGCCATCTCTATGACATCGAGGGGATACCCTTCCCTCTCAAGCCTCGCCTTGGCGAGATAATCCGCGTTGCCGCCCAGCATGATGTCCGTGCCGCGCCCCGCCATGTTGGTGGCGATGGTCACCGCGCCGACCTTGCCCGCCTGAGCGATGATTTCCGCCTCGTCCTTGTGGTTCTTGGCGTTCAGGACCTTGTGGCGTATGCCCTTGCGTTTGAGCAGGTTGGAAAGCTCCTCGGATTTCTCCACGCTCACCGTGCCCACCAGCACGGGCTGTCCGCGCTTGTGGCACTGCACGATGTCATCGACAATCGCGTTGAGCTTGCCGCCCACATGGGTGTAGATGCGGTCGTGCTCGTCCTCTCTCCTGCACGGCTCGTGCGTGGGAATGGTGACGACATCCAGCGCGTATATGCTCTTGAACTCGTCCTCTTCCGTCTTGGCGGTGCCCGTCATGCCCGAGAGCTTGCGGTACATCCTGAAAAAGTTCTGGAAAGTGATTGTGGCGAGGGTCTTGTTCTCGTTCTTGATTGCGACGCGCTCCTTCGCCTCCACCGCCTGGTGTAGACCGTCGTTGTAGCGTCTGCCGATGAGCACGCGTCCCGTGAACTCGTCCACAATCAGAACCTCGCCGTCGGACACGATGTAGTCGCGGTCGCGCTTCATGATGAAGTGCGCCTTCAACGCGCGCTGGATGTGGCTGTACTTGTCGGAGTTCTCGGGGTCGGTGATGTTGAACACCCTGAAATATCTCTCCGCCTTCGCGACGCCGTCGTCGGTGAGCATGACGGTCTTTTCCTTCTCGTCGATGGTGTAATCCTTGGGCGTGAGCGTGCGCACGAACGCGTCGGCGGTCTTGTAGAGCTCGTTGGACTTGTCGCCCCTGCCCGAGATGATGAGCGGCGTGCGCGCCTCGTCGATGAGGATGGAGTCCACCTCGTCGATGATGGCGAAGTTGAGCCCGCGTTGCATCTTGAGGCTCTTGCTCTTCACCATGTTGTCGCGCAGAAAATCGAAGCCGAGCTCGTTGTTGGTGCAGTAGGTGATGTCGCAGGCATAGGCGGCGCGCTTGTCGTCCGCGGACTGTCCCGGGACGATGACGCCGACGGAAAGCCCCATGAAACGGTGCACTTTGCCCATCCACGCCGCGTCGCGGGTGGCGAGGTAATCGTTGACGGTCACCACATGGACGCCGTTGCCCGTGAGCGCGTTGAGATAGGCGGGAAGCACCGCAACCAGCGTCTTGCCTTCGCCCGTCGCCATCTCGGCGATTCTGCCCTGGTGCAACGCGATTGCGCCCATGACCTGCTCGAAGAAGGGGCGCAACCCCAGCACCCTGTCGCACGCCTCGCGCATTGCGGCGTAGGCGTCATAGAGCACATCGTCGAGCTTTTCGCCGCCCGCGATGCGCGCCCTGAACTTCTCCGTCATGCCCGCCAGTTCCTCGTCGGACAGCTTTTTATACTCGTCCGCGAGCGCGTCCACCTTCCCCGCCATGCTGCGGATTTTGTGCAGTTTCCTTTCGTTTTCGTTGAAAATCCAAGCCATTTTCTTTCCTTTCGGGCTTGCGCCCGCATTCGCGCCCGCATTGCGGATTGCCTTTGCATCCGGGCGCCCGACTCGCACGCGACACGCGCGCGCACCGCGCCGTATAACCTACATGATAAAGCCATTTCCTTAAAATGGCAATAATTTTGCGCCTATTGTTCCCCTCGCCGTCGGGCTCGGGACAGGGCTCTTTCACCCCTCCGCACCCTCCGTGCGGGTGGGCGGTTCAGTGGGCAACCTGTATTCCGTCACCGCCGCGGTCAGCACGCCCACCTGCCTCGCCTTTGCCCCGAGCAGAGTGCGGGCACACTCGTCCGCGGTCGCACCCGTGGTATAGACATCGTCGATGAGCATTATCTTTCTGCCCGCTATGTACTCGCCGTACGCCACGGCGAAACACCCTTTGAGGTTTTCCTCCCTCTCTTTGCCCGTGAGCTCCTTTTGCGGTGCCGTTTCCCTGGTCTTGACGAGCGCGGGAAGGACGGGAATGTTCAGCCTCCTGCCGACTTCGCGGGCGAGAAGTTCCGCCTGGTTGAATCCGCGGCGTTTCATCTCGCTCTCCGTCATGGGCACGGGGACGAGGATTTCCGCCTCCTCACCCGATTTCAGGTGCGCGTCGCACATCATCGCGCCGAGGGTCTTTGCAAGATACAGCCTGCCTCCGAATTTGAGCATCTGCACCGCCTGCCTGGCAAGCCCCTTATAGACAAGCGGCGAGCGGTTCTGCCGCACCGCGCCGGAACGGTGCTGACAGCGCAGACAATATTCCGCCTCGTCGCTCATCGGCACTCCGCACCCGAGGCAGATGTGCCCCTCGACAAAGGGCATCCTTTCCGTGCACTCGGCGCAGAGGGCGTATCGGGTGTCGCCGACGAGCTCCGCCTCGCAGATGTCGCAGGTCACCCTCTCGGGATAGACGGCGTCCCGCAACCCGCCGAACGCGGCTTTGACGACCCGCAGCAATCTCTCGCCCGCGGCGACCGTCCCGCCTTTGCCCTGCCCGGCGCGCGCCGACATCAGAAAACCTCCCTCGCGTACTCCTCCTCGATGAGGTTGATGAGCAGTGAGTAACGCCGCGCGGTCTCGTTGTTTCTTATCATCTTCGCCACGGTCTTTTTCGCGCCCGCAATCACCACCAGCTTCTTCGCGCGGGTGACCGCCGTATAGAGGAGGTTGCGGGTCTGCAACATATAGTTCGCGTCGAGCGCGATGACCACCGCGTCGAACTCGCAACCCTGCGATTTATGTATGGTGACAGCGTATGCGAGCGCGAGCTGTTCTATGTCGGAATATTGATAAACCGCCACTTTATCGTCATCAAACCGCACGGTAAACTGCATGATTTGCGGATTTATCGCTTCTATGATGCCGATGTCGCCGTTGAAGACGCCCGTGCCGCGCTCCACCCGCGTGCCCACGGTCTGCACCCATTCCTGCTGGTAATTGTTCTGGGTCTGCATGACCTTGTCGCCCTCGCGGAAGAGGGTGTCGCCCTGCTTCGCCTCGCGCTTGACGGGCGAGGGCGGGTTGAGCGCCGCCTGCAGAATCCTGTTGAGATTGACTGTGCCCGCGCTCCCCCTCTTCATGGGACAAAGCAACTGAATTTCCATGGGCGAAACGCCGAGATACTTGGGCAGACGCTTGGTGACAAGCTCCGCCGCCGTGCGCGCTATGGACTCCGCGTCGTCGCGCTCCTCGAAGAAAAAGTCCTTGCTCTTGTTGTCGAGCTCGGGCATCTCGCCGCGGTTGATGCGGTGAGCGTTGACCACGATTTTGCTGTCCTCGGACTGCCTGTAAATCTGCGTGAGCTCGCTGACGGGGAACCTGCCGCACTTGATGAGGTCGCTGAGCACATTGCCCGCTCCGACGGAGGCGAGCTGGTCCTTGTCGCCCACGAGCCCCAGCCTGCTGCCGCGCTCCATGGCTTTGAGCATGGCGTTGAAGACGAATTCGTCCACCATGCTCACCTCGTCCACGATGAGCACATCGAGAGGCAGGCGTCTGTCCTCGTTGTAGGCGAACCTTCCGCCGCCGTCCTTCCAGTCGAGGTCGAGCAACCTGTGGATTGTCTTTGCCTCCTCGCCCGTCGCGGCGGACAGCCTCTTTGCCGCCCTGCCCGTGGGGGCGCACAGGGCGACCTTCTGCCCGAGATTGCCGAATATGTGCATGATGCACTTGACTATGGTAGTCTTTCCGGTGCCGGGTCCGCCCGTCACTATCTGCACGCCGTTTTCGATTGCGGCACGCACCGCCTCCACCTGGTTGGGGTGCAGAGTTATGCCCGCCTCCTTTTCGAAGAGGGACACCTCGTAGTCCGTATTCACCCTGAAATCCGCCGCCTCGGCCTGCAGGCGCATGAGCCGCCTGGCGATGCTCTTTTCGGTGTTGTAGCTCGCGCGGGTGAGGATTGCGACATGCTCGCCCGTGTCGTATCGCACGAGGTCGCCGAGCAACACCATGTCCTCGATGTTGTCGCGCACTCTGCGCTCCGATTCGTCAATATCCGACCTTAAAATGCCGATTGCAGCCGAAACAAGTTCGTTTTCGGGCAAATAGTTGTGCCCGCCGCGCAGGGACGCCTCTTTCAGGACATAGGTCACCGCGGCGCAGATTCTGTAGTCGCTGTCCTTGGAAATGCCGAGCTCCCCCGCGATTCTGTCCGCCGTCTGGAAGCCGATTCCGTCCACATCGTCGACGAGCGAATACGGGTTCTTCTTCACCTTTTCCGCGGTGAGGTCGCCGTACACGCGGTAGATTTTGAGGGCGAGGTTGACGGTGATGCCGAGCTCCTGCAAAAACATCACCGCGGACTGCATCTTCTGCAATTTGGAGTATTCCAGGCAAAATTCGGTGGCGCGCTTCAGGGATATGCCCTTGACTTTTGCAATCTCGATGGGATACTTCATCGCCTCGAGGGCGCCCACTCCGTGGTAGTCCACCACCGCCGCCGCCGTCGCGGGACCCATGCCGCGGATGAGCCCGCTGCTCAGGAATTTGACTATGCCGTCAAGCCGCGAGGGCGCGCTGACATACACCTTGTCGGCGGTGAACTGTCTGCCGTACATGCTCCGCGTCCTGAAATCCCCTTCCACGCGCAAAGTCTGCCCCTCGCTCACGGGGGGCATTGTGCCGACAACGGTGAACGCGCCGTCCTCGCATTTCAGGTCGAGGACGGTGTAACCCGTTTCTTCGCTGCGGAAGATGACATTCCTGACTTCGCCTTTGAGTTCCATATACGGTTGCCGCGAGCGTGCCGTGCGCCGCTCGAAAGAAAAAGCAAGGCGGTCCTTGCTTTTTCCTTTGTGTCAGATTGTGAATTTCTCGAGTGCCCGTTTTACCGCATCGACCTTGTCGGTCTTCTCCCACGGGAATTCGTTTCGCCCGAGGTGGCCGTAGTTGGCGCTTGCGCGGTAGATGGGTCTGTCAAGCCTGAGCTGGCGTATGATTGCACCCGGACGCAGGTCGAACACCTCTTTGACGATCTTTTCCACCACATCGTCGGAGGTGATGCCCGTGCCGAAGGTGTTGACATTGACGGAGACGGGACGCGCCCTGCCGATTGCGTATGCAACCTGCAGCTCTACCCTGTGCGCGACGCCTGCCGCGACGAGGTTCTTGGCTATGTAACGCGCCATGTAAAGCCCGCTCCTGTCCACCTTCGTGGGGTCCTTGCCCGAGAGTGCGCCGCCGCCGTGCGGGCAATAGCCGCCGTAGGTGTCCACGATGATTTTTCTGCCCGTCACGCCGCTGTCGCCGGCGGGTCCGCCGATGACGAACCTGCCCGTCGGGTTGATATACATCTTGGTGTCGCCGTCCAGCCACTTGGCGGGAATGGCTTTTTTGATGACCTTTTCGGTGAGCACACTCTCCAGCTCCTGCTGGGAAACGGTGTCGGCGTGTTGTGCCGAAAGCACCACGACATCCACTCTCGCGGGCACGCCGTCGCGGTATTCGACGGTGACCTGCGCCTTTCCGTCGGGACGGAGCCAGGGGATTTCCCCGCTCTTTCTCGCCGCGGAAAGCCTGCGGGTGAGCGCGTGAGCAAGCACTATGGGCAACGGCATGAGCTCGGGAGTCTCGTCCGTCGCGCAACCGAACATCATGCCCTGGTCGCCCGCGCCGAGCTTGTCGCTCTCGTCGCACCCGACATAATCCGACGCCTCGTCCACTCCGCGAGCGATGTCGGGAGACTGCTCGTTGAGCGCGGAGATGACGGAACAGGTCCTGTAATCGAAGCCCATCGCGCCGTCGTCGTAACCCACATCCTTCACCACATCGCGCACTATGTCGCGGACATTGGGAGTGTGAGTCGAGCTCACCTCGCCGAACACCATGACAAGCCCGGTCGTGGCGCATACCTCGACGGCGACGCGCGCGGAGGGGTCGGCGGCGATTATGTCGTCGAGCACCGCGTCCGCAATCTGGTCGCACACCTTATCGGGATGCCCTTCCGTCACGCTTTCGGAAGTGAAGTAGGTCTTTTCCATTTGTTTTTTCACCATATCAGATCATTTCGTTGGCAGCGCCGGAATCCCCGTTGCCGGTCTCGGCAGGCACGGTGGAGATGTTCTTGTAGATCTTCATGCCGGTGCCTGCGGGGATGAGCTTGCCTATGATGACATTTTCCTTCAGACCGATGAGCGGGTCGACCTTGTTCTTGATCGCCGCCTCGGTGAGCACTCTTGCGGTCTCCTGGAAGGACGCCGCGGAGAGGAAGGATTCGGTTGCGAGCGCGGTCTTGGTGATGCCGAGCAGGGTGCGCTTGGCACTCGCGGGCACGCCGCCGTTTTCCAGCGCCTTTTCGTTCTCGTCCTCGTAGGTGAAGATGTCGACGAGGGAGCCTGGAAGCATGGAAGTGTCGCCCTGATTTTCGATCCTGACCTTGCGGAGCATCTGACGGACGATGACTTCGATGTGCTTGTCGTTGATTTCGACGCCGGAGAGACGGTAGGCGGACTGCACTTCCTTGGTGAGGTATTCCTGCACGCCCTTGACGCCCTTTGCGCGGAGCATATCCTGCGGGTTGATGGAGCCTGCGGTGAGCGGGTCGCCCGCTTCGACTGCGTCGCCCTCTTCCACGCGGAGCTTGGCACCGAAGGGAATTGCGTAATCCCGCTTCTCGCCGTCCTTGCCCGTGACGCTGATTTCGCGGTTGCCCTCGCCGATGTGGACAAAGCCGTCGTTCTCGGTGATGACCGCTTCGCCCTTCGGCTTCCTCGCCTCGAAAAGCTCTTCGACGCGGGGCAGACCCTGTGTGATGTCGTCGCCCGTTGCGACGCCGCCCGTGTGGAATGTTCTCATCGTGAGCTGCGTGCCGGGTTCGCCGATGGATTGTGCCGCTATGATGCCGACCGCTTCACCCAGTTTGACGGGGTTGCCGCTTGCCATGTTCTTGCCGTAGCACTTTGCGCAGACGCCGTTCCTGGTCTTGCAGGTGAGGACGGAACGGATGAGCACCTTCTCGATGCCCGCCGCCTCGATTTCCTTTGCCTGGTCGGTGGTGATCATGCTGTCCGCTTCGACGATGATTTCGCCGGTTTCGGGATGCACGATGGGGTCGATGGTGAACCTGCCCGCGATGCGGTCGGAGAGGGATTCGATCTCGCTCTTGCCGTCGCGGATGGCGGTCACTTCGACGCCCTTGCTGTCGCCGCAGTCCTGCTCGCGCACGATGACGGAGTGCGACACATCGACAAGACGCCTGGTGAGGTAGCCGGAGTCCGCCGTCTTGAGTGCGGTGTCGGCAAGACCTTTTCTTCCGCCGTGGGAGGAGATGAAGTACTCCAGAACGGAAAGCCCTTCGCGGAACGACGCCCTGACGGGGAGCTCGATCGTACGGCCGGAGGGGTCCGCCATGAGGCCGCGCATACCTGCGAGCTGTCTGATCTGACCCATGTTGCCGCGCGCGCCGGAGTTCGCCATCATCCAGATGGGGTTGAAGTCGTCAAGACCTTTGACCAGCTCTTTCTCGACCTTGTCGGAGGCCTCTTTCCAGATTTTGACGACGGTCTGATAACGCTCCTCGTCCGTGACGATACCGCGGGCGAAGTTGCGCTCGATGTTGATGACCTTCTGCTCTGCGTCGGCAATGATCTCCTTCTTTGCGCCGGGGATGTGCATATCGAACACGCTCGCCGTGATTGCGCCGATGGTGGAATACTTGTAGCCGAGCGCCTTGATCTTGTCGAGGACGGCAGCGGTCTCGGTCGCGCCGTGATACTTGAAGCAGTTGTCGACGATGAGGGACAGTTGCTTCTTGCCGATAGCCATCGCCTTTTCGCCGAGGATCTTGAGGATCTTCTTGCGAAGCTCCGTCTTTTCGCGGACCTCGCCTCCGTCCACATCGGCGTCGGAGGAATTGATTGCTTCGGCTATGGAATCGATCTTAGCGTCGGCGAGATCGGGGTTGCGCAGGATTGCGCGCGCCATGTCACGCTCCGCCGCGGTGATGTTGTTGCCGCGCAGAGTCTTTGCGAGCTCGCTGAACTGTCTGTTGTCCATCGTCGCGCCGATGCCGAGGATGCCGTCGATTTCGAGGATGCCGGCATTCTTGGGGTTGCGGCGGTTGACGAACTGCAGATCCTGCGGGAGGTTGGAGTTGAAAATGCAACGACCGACCGTGGTGTGCAGGAGCTTCGTCTTTTCGGTGCCGTCTTCCGCGGTGTAGGGGGTGCGGATGTAGACGAGCGATTGCAGGGAGATGTCGCCGTCCTGATACGCCATGACTGCCTCGTCGAAGGAGCTGAAGAACTTGCCTTCGCCCTTGTCGCCGGGGCGGATGATGGTGAGGTAATAGGAGCCGATGACCATGTCCTGCGTGGGCGAAACGATAGGCTTGCCGTCCGAGAGCTTGAGGATGTTGTTGGTGCACAGCATGAGTATGCGCGCCTCAACCTGCGACTCTATGGAAAGGGGCACATGGACAGCCATCTGGTCGCCGTCGAAGTCCGCGTTGAACGCGCCGCAGGCGAGGGGGTGGAGCTTGATTGCCCTGCCCTCGACGAGGACGGGCTCAAACGCCTGGATGCCCAGCCTGTGCAGCGTGGGAGCGCGGTTCAAGAGGACGGGGTGGTCCTTGATTATCTCCTCGAGGATGTCCCACACCTGGTTCTTGCCGGTGTCGACAAACCTCTTTGCGGTCTTGATGTTGTGGCAGAGGTTCTGCTCGACGAGCTTCTTCATGATGAAGGGCTTGAACAGCTCAAGTGCCATTTCTTTGGGCAAACCGCACTGATAAAGCTTGAGTTCGGGTCCGACGACGATGACGGAACGGCCGGAATAGTCCACGCGTTTGCCGAGCAGGTTCTGACGGAATCTGCCCTGCTTGCCGCGCAGCATACCGGAGAGGGATTTGAGCTCCCTGTTGCCGGGGCCGCTGACCGCCTTGCCCCTCCTGCCGTTGTCGATGAGTGCGTCGACGGCTTCCTGGAGCATACGCTTCTCGTTGCGGACGATGATGTCGGGCGCGCCGAGCTCTTTGAGCTTCTTGAGGCGGTTGTTGCGGTTGATGACCCTGCGGTAGAGGTCGTTGAGGTCGGAGGTGGCGAACCTGCCGCCGTCGAGCTGCACCATGGGGCGCAGTTCGGGGGGAAGGACGGGCAGCACATCCAGAATCATCCATTCGGGACGGTTGCCGCTCTTTCTGAACGCCTCGACGATTTCCAGCCTCTTGACGGCACGCAGTCTCTTCTGACCCGTGCTGTTGGCGATGATGCCCTTGAGTTCCGCACTGTCCTTTTCGAGGTCGATCTCCATGAGGAGTTCCTTGATTGCCTCCGCACCCATGCCGACGCGGAAATCCTTTGCGTCATAGGTTTCGAGGAGCTCGCGGTATCTGGCGTCGTTGATGACCTCTTTCTTGGAGATGCCCGTCACGATGCCGGGGTCGAGGACGATGAAGGACACGAAGTAAAGCACCTGCTCGAGGTCCTTGGGGGAGATGTCAAGCAGCATGCTTATGCGGGAAGGCACTCCGCGGAAATACCAGATGTGGGAGACGGGGGTCGCAAGTTCGATGTGCCCCATTCTCTCGCGGCGCACCTTGGACTTTGTGACCTCGACACCGCATTTCTCGCAGATGACGCCCTTGTAGCGTATCCTCTTATACCTTCCACAATGGCACTCCCAGTCGCGGGTGGGCCCGAAAATCTTTTCGCAGAAAAGACCGTCACGCTCGGGTTTTTGTGTGCGGTAGTTTATGGTTTCGGGCTTGGTGACCTCGCCGTAAGACCATTCTCTGATCTTCTCGGGAGAGGCAATGCCGATTTGTATTGCGTCGAAGTTGCTGAGCTCGTACATATAGACCTCCTTATTCCTCTTCGTCGGAGTCGTCTCCGTTGTCCTGCGTTCCGAAGATGCTGAACATATCGGGAGTCTGCTCCGTCAACGCACTGAAAATGTTTTCATCGTCGTCCTCGCCGGTGTCGAACAGGCTGTCGATGCCCGTATCCTTGGCGCCGAATTCGCCGAATATGTCGCCGCCTGCGAGCAGGTCGACCTCCTTGAGCTCCTCGGGACGCCTGCTGACGGGGGTGTCGAAGTCGAGTTCCTCGTCGGAGTAGTCGCGCAGCTTGACCTCGTCGCGCTCCTCCGTGAGCACCTTGACATCGAGGCCGAGGGACTGCAGCTCCTTGACCAGGACCTTGAACGATTCAGGAATGCCCGGCTCGGAGATGTTGTTGCCCTTGACGATGGACTCGTATGTCTTGACCCTGCCCACCACATCGTCGGACTTGACGGTGAGGATTTCCTGCAGCATATTCGCCGCGCCGTAGGCTTCGAGGGCCCACACTTCCATCTCGCCGAAACGCTGACCGCCGAACTGGGCTTTGCCGCCGAGAGGCTGTTGCGTGACGAGGCTGTAGGGACCCGTGCTCCTCGCGTGAATCTTGTCGTCGACGAGGTGATGCAGCTTGAGCATGTACATATAACCCACGGTGACGGGGTTCTCGAAAGGCTCGCCCGTCCTGCCGTCGAACAGCTGAATCTTGCCGTCGACCTTGCCTTCGCGGTTGACTATGCCGCACTCGGCAAACAGCTTTTTGATGTCCTGCTCGTCCGCGCCGTCAAAGACGGGGGTTGCGACCTTCCAGCCCAGCATATTCGCGACGAGGCCGAGGTGAACTTCGAGCACCTGACCGATGTTCATACGCGAAGGCACGCCGAGGGGGTTGAGGACTATCTGCAAAGGAGTGCCGTCCGCGAGGAAAGGCATATCCTCTTTGGGAAGCACGCGGGAGATGACGCCCTTGTTGCCGTGACGGCCCGCCATCTTGTCGCCGACGGAAATCTTCCTCTTCTGCGCGATGTAGACCCTGACCAGCTTGTTGACGCCGGGGCTGAGCTCATCGCGGTTCTTTCTGGTGAAAATCTTGACATCGACGACGATGCCGCCCTCGCCGTTGGGGACGCGGAGGGAGGTGTCGCGCACTTCTCTCGCCTTCTCGCCGAAGATTGCGCGGAGCAGCCTTTCCTCGGGAGTGAGCTCGGTTTCGCCCTTGGGCGTGACCTTGCCGACGAGGATGTCGCCGCTTCTGACCTCTGCGCCGACGCGCACGATGCCGTCCTCGTCGAGGTTCTTGAGCGCCTCGTCCGAGAGGTTGGGGATGTCACGGGTGATCTGCTCTTCGCCGAGCTTGGTGTCGCGGGCTTCGATTTCGTGTTCCTCGATGTGAATGGAGGTGAACACATCGTTCTTGACGAGGTCCTCGCTGATGAGGATTGCGTCCTCGTAGTTGTAGCCCTCCCAGGTCATGAAGCCGACGAGGATGTTCCTGCCGAGCGCGAGCTCGCCCTTGTCCGTCGCGGGACCGTCCGCGAGCACAGTCGCTTCCCTGATCAGCCTGCCGTTCTCGTCGCGCTGTTCGGCATACACTCTGTCGCCCTTCGCCACGATGGGATGCTGGTTGATGCAGGTGGACTGGTTGGAGCGCTCGAACTTGGACATGGTGTAAGTATCGGTGCTGCCGTCCTCCGCCTTGACGACGATCTTGTCGGAGTCGACATATTCCACAAAGCCGTCCCTCTTGGCGAGCTTGAGCGCGCCGGAGTCGTAGGCAATCCTGTGCTCGACGCCGGTTGCGATCATGGGCGCCTCGGGCTTGAGGAGCGGGACCGCCTGGCGCTGCATGTTGGAGCCCATGAGCGCGCGGTTGGTGTCGTCGTTCTCGAGGAAGGGAATGAGCGCCGTCGCAATGGAAACGAGCTGCTTGGGCGACACATCCATGTAGTCGACCTGTGCCTTGGGCACCTCGCGGATGTCGCTCCTGATGCGGCAGGTGACGCGGTCGCGCACGAACTTGCTCTCTTCGTCGAGCTCCTCGTTCGCCTGTGCGACGACATATTTGTCCTCTTCGTCCGCGGTCATGTAGACGACATCGTCGGTGACGACGCCGGTGGCTTTGTCGATTCTGCGGTAAGGCGACTCGATGAAGCCGTATTCGTTCACTCTGGCGTAAGTGGACAGCGAGGAGATGAGGCCTATGTTCTGACCTTC
>USEV01000005.1 GCA_900553825.1 uncultured Eubacteriales bacterium | reverse complement strand
CCGCCATTTCGTCGGGCACACAGGCACTCACGCTCATGCTGTTCGGCGTCCTGCGCCCGGGTGACAAGTTCATTTCCGTCAGCGGCAAGCCCTACGACACCTTGCACGATGTGATTTCCGGCGAAAATTGCGGCTCACTCAGGGAATTCGGGGTGAAATTCGACATAATCGGGCTCACAACCGAGAACGGTCAACCCGATTTCGATTACGCCGCAATCGAAAAGGCACTCAAAGCGGAAAAAATCAAGGCCGTGTTTTGCGGAAGGAGCCGCGGTTATGAGTGGCGCAGTGCCATTTCGGTGGAAAAAATCGGCTGTTTAGCCGCTTTTTTGAAAAAAATCAGCCCCGAAACATTGCTTTTGGTGGACAATTGCTACGGCGAATTTGTCCAAAAAATCGAGCCGACAGAGGTCGGCGCGGACCTTATCGCAGGTTCGCTCATCAAGAATATCGGTGGCGGAATTGCCCCCACAGGCGGCTATATCGCAGGAAAAAAGGAGCTCACCGAGCTCGTGGCGCGCAGATTGACCGCTCCCTCGCTCGGCATGGAGGTCGGCTCGTACACAGCGGGCTATGACAGGTTTTTCGAGGGGCTTTTCCTCGCGCCTCAGGTCACGAAAAATGCGTTGAAAGGTGCATATCTATTCGCAAAATCCTACAAAAAATGCGGATTCGACACTTTACCCGCCGCCGAAGAAGACGCTTTTGACATAGTCACAAGCATCAAAATGGGCAATAAAGAAAGACTCATCGCGTTCTGCGAGGCAATTCAGGCGGCGTCTCCGATAGACAGCAACGCAAAACCCGTGCCGTGGGCGATGCCCGGTTACCAACACGAGGTCATCATGGCGGCAGGGGCGTTCGTTCAGGGCGCGTCAATCGAGCTTTCCGCCGATGCGCCCATAAAAGAGCCGTATATCGTCTATGTTCAGGGCGGGCTGACATACGAGCACGCCGTGCTCGCGCTCACCGCAACGCTGGAAAAGGTGATGTAAACCCCGTTTTTTGGGGCTTTTCGTCAAATAGGCGCTTCGGGGAATTCGGCAAATCGACCACAAGGAGCGACAAACGACCAAAAGCGGCTGAACGCGTCAAATGCGTTTGAGCCGTTTTTTCGACGGTTTTTTCACCATATCGCAGATAGCGGACAGAAGACGAGATGAGTTTTGTCAAACCGCATTCCGCATTTTCGTGTTTCGCCGTGCTGCAAAGCGAGAATCACGGCAAACGGTCAATTTCTTTCAGATTTAATTTGAAGCTCGGTTTTGGGGCTCAAAAAAAAGGAAACACCCGATGCAGGCGCAGTCGTCTGCGGAGTAAAAGGCGTCAGTCGCCCGACTGTCTTAAAATGGCGAACAGCGAAAACGAGATCTGTCTTGCAATCTGATGCACATTCAAAATGCACGACATTCAAGTTGCGTGAACACATAAACCGCTAAAAACCGTCAACCTAAAACGGTCGTAAACGATGACGGTTTCAAAATCCCAACAAATTGCAATGAATAGCCAAAATTGAATAATATACTGAAAAAACAGCTTTTTTGCACTTTCTATTCGCAAAAGCTGTCTTTTGCGAATAGATTAAAATATCCTCTACACTCGAAATTCTGAGATTTTTTCAGGGTTTTCAGGCTCATTCGGAGTGTCCTCTACAGGTCGTCGGGCGCAAAATGCTACGGGTTGACATTATACAAGGCGATGAGGAGCTGTTCATTTTCATACCGGCGGCGATGAACCGAGGACGACGAAGGCACGCTGTTCTCTGCTTTGGGCGCGGCTTTTGGTTTGACACGGCGCTTTGATTTGAGTATAATCAAATTATGGAAGGAAAAATCCCCTCTTACGGCGAAAAAATACGCGAACTCCGCATTTCCAATGCCTACACCCAAGCTCAGCTTGCGGAAAAAGTGGGTGTTGACACGAGTGCCGTTTCCCTCTGGGAAAATGACATAAACGAGCCGAAAGCCAGCAATATTGCCCGTCTTGCGCGGGTTTTCAGGGTTTCGGCGGACTACATCCTGGGGCTTGAGGACGAAGCGGGAAGCAAATTGCTCTGAACTCCCCTCTTCCTCTGCGCTCCGCACTTTCTGACTGAAAACCGCGCGGAAAAGCTCGGGAGGAACGAGGATTCCGTAAAGCGGATTGCAAAAAAACAACCGTCGGCGTTTACCGACGGTTTTTTGTAGCAGCGAATTTATTACGGTTGGATTTGTTGCGATTTTGTCAAAACGCCTTTATTTCACAAAAAAGCAAAGTTAGGTTGGGTTTTGGCTCCCCTTTTGAGGGTTTCAAGGCGTTTTCAGCCGTTTTTAAAGGGTCAGACCGACTCGGCATTGCCGCACTTCTTTGCGGATTTCTGACTCTCAACGGGAGCGGGAGCGACGGATTTTTGTTCTTCCTCCTGCAAATCGGTGTTTTCGGGAGCCTTTTCGGCGTTTGCGAACCTGGCTTTGAGCTTGTCTTTGATTTTGTAATACGCCTTTTCAAGCACTGCGCCGAGACGGTTTGCAAAGAGGTTGACCACCCTTTCCAGCGTGTATTTGTACATCAGGCTCAGGACGGTGCTTCCGACGAAGAATATCGCCGCGAGCACGATTATCGCAACGAGCAGCGCGTCCGCGCCGAATGTGGCGACGACATAGTCGAAATAGCGGCTTTGCAGGTACTCGACGAAGAGGTTGTTGCGGTGGATGATGTATATCAGCATGGAAAGCGAGCCGAGACAGTTGACCGTACGCGACACGAAGCGTCTGGAATTGGCGAGATTGAACACCGAGATGCCGAAGGCAACTATCAAGGGATTGTTGATGTGGACATAGAGGTGCATTTTGCCCTCCATTGTGCCCGTTTCAAGCCCTATGTAGTTCAATGCAATCCGCATTGCGATGTAGAGCGCCGCCGAGCACGCGCAGATCACCGCGTTGACGCTGACGGTCGAACCGAAGCGTTTTCCGTAGAATTTGAGCCAGGCGACGCCGAAATAGATTGCGACAAAGACGAGCAATTTGAGCACTCCGAGGCTGACTCCGGCAACCCACAGCACTCCGAAGCACAGCACGCCGAGCAAGAACGCGGCGATTGCGAGCTCGCGGCTGCTCAGTTTTGCGATTATTGCGTTGAGGAGCGGGTGTATGAGATAAAGGACTATGTAATAGGATATGAACCAGTTGTTCTGGAATACGGTCGGGAAGAACTGCTTGACGGTGGTCATTGTGTCCGGGCGGAAGCCGATTGCGATGATGACGACATACCAGAGCACGGAAACGATGAAAACGGTCGTCACCATGGAGATGACCTTGTTTGCCTTCACCCTCTTGCTGTCGAGCAAAAACCAGGAGGAAATGACGAGGAACAGCACATAGCCGACAAGCCCCAGCCCGCTCAGAAGTCCAGCGACAAGGAAGGAGGGGTTCGCCGTAGGCGAAAGGTAGTCGAAAGCCTGTCCCGCGCAGTCGAATGCCTCGGGCACGGCGTGCGTGAGCACGACGAAGACTATCGCGAGGATTCTGACCAGCTCGACGGAGGAATTGCGTTCGTTCGAAGTGGGGGTCGAAAGTGATGACGGCATAGTTCAGTTTGCGGCGGCTCGAAGCCAGATGTCGCGCATTTCGGCGGCGTCCTCGGCTTGCGTCCCCGCGGATTCCGAGAGGATGTGCGGCGTGAGGCCGTATTTGACGATGACTTCGGCGAGGGGCTCGAACCGCGGTCCGTAGATTTCGTCGCTGAAAGTCAGGTGACGGATCTCCCCTTTTGCGCCGTACTGTATCTTTGAAAAATGCACCTGCATATTGCGCGTCTTTTCCTCGCCGATGCCGTCGAGGAAGCGTTTCACCACATCCTCGAAATCGGCTGCTGTTTTGAGCGCGCCGCCCCAGAGTGCGTTGATGTGACCGAAGTCCACGCAGGGATAGACATTCGGAGCGAGATTGCAAAGCTCGACAACCTCTTCGACGGTACCTATCTGACCGCCCTTTCCCATGGTTTCGGGGCAAAGAAGAAGGTCGTCGTAACCCTCTTCCGCGACGGCTTCGAGACAACGGGAAAACATATCTTTGGTGCGTGCGAATGCCTCCTCGCGCGGCGCGCCGCCCTGCGCCCCCGCATGGAACACGCAACGCTCCCCGCCGAAACAGCGGAGAATTTTGAGCGAGGAAAGTATGTAACGCACGGAATTTTCGGCTTTTTCGGGTTCGGGCGAGGCGAAATTGATGAAATAGGGCGCGTGAACGCTCATTTCGATGCCGAATTTCGCACTCTCCTCGCCGATTTGTTCTGCGGCTTTCGATGAGATGTGGACGCCCCTCCCGAAGGAATACTCAAAGATGTCCAATCCCCTCGCGCTGAGCCATGCCGGCATATCCAAAGTGGCGGTGTGACCCTCCGCAGCGAAGCTTTCCGCGTGCCCCGACGGACCGAAAAGCGGGCGTATTTTGCTGTATTTGCTTAAGTTTTTCATGAGAGTAACTCTTTGATTTCCTGCATATCGTGGTTGAGTTGTCCGGCAAGCGCCTCTGCGGAATCGAACTTCCGCACACCGCGCAGGAGCTTGAAAAAGCACAGTTTCAGCTCCTTGCCGTACAAGTTGCCGTCATAGTCTATGACGAAGGTTTCGACAGACGGCACATCGTCGCCGAAAGTGGGCTTTTTGCCTACATTGGTGCCGCCGAGATAGGTTTTGCCGTCCACCGTGACCGTCGTCGCATACACGCCTTCCGCGGGAGAAAGCCTGTCCTCGGGCAAGGCGATGTTTGCGGTCGGGAATCCGTAGCCGCTGCCTCTGCCGTGCGCGTGCGTCACTGTGCCGCGCATGAAGTACGGCTGGGTGAGCCTGGCATTCACAAATGGGAAATCCCCTGCCGCGACTGCGGTTTTCAGTGCGGTCGAGGAATACTTCTCGCCGTTTTCGCCGAGCAGGGAGACGACGGAGAACGGGATTGAGAGCCCGTCCGCGAATTTCCCGAGCGTTGCGACATCTCCCGCACCCTTTGCCCCGTAGGTGTAGTCCTCGCCGGCGGTGAGCCCGACGAGGTGCAATGTCGAGGAAAGAGTGTCGGTGAAATCGTGCGCGGAAGTCGCCATGAAAGAGTCGTCGAAGTCGGCGACGAGTGCGGCGTCGGCACCCAGTGACGCGAAGACTTCCAGCCTGTCGCGCAGTGTGTAAATCTGTTTGCCCTTGCCGAGGTGTGCGGACGGGTCGTTGGAAAATGTGAGCACGGCACACTCCGCGCCGGCAAGGTTTGCAAGGCGGCGTGCCTCGCCGATGACCTTGGCGTGACCGAGGTGCACGCAATCGAAAAAGCCCATAGCCAACACCACGGGTTTTTCGTATTCCTGACCGTAACGCAATACTTTTGTCATATCAAAGCCGTGTTTTGAGCTTCAGCAAGCCGTCGGAGATTTCGCCGAGTCCGAGGATTGTGCCCTCTTCGTCGCACACGACGACCTTCTCGCCGTCACCGTTTGCGGCGGTTATGCCCTCTTTCGCCTCGACGGCAACGCCGTTGAGAAGGCGGGTCTTTTGTTCGCCCACGACAGTGCTCCTTTCAAATTCGCCGAGCGCAAAATCCACGGGAAGCACATGGGCAAGAGGTTCTCTTTTGAACTCCTCCGGGCTCACTGCGTCGTCCAGCGAGAATGCACCCGAGGAAAGCCTCGTCAGCGCGCTCATGTACGCCGAGGTGCCGAGCGCCGCGGCGATGTCGCGTGCAAGCGAGCGAATGTAGGTGCCGCCCCCGCACACGATGTCGAAGACGAATTCATCACCGTCCCGCGAAACGGGTGCGAAGGAGTAAATCCGCACTCTTTTGGGCGGGAGCTCGGGCGTCAGACCCTTTCTTGCGAGCTCGTACGCGCGTTTTCCTCCGACGGATTTCGCCGAATAGGCGGGGGGCACTTGTTCTGTCTCGCCCTCGAAGAGTTTTGCCGCCGCCTGCACTTCGGAAAAATCGGGGATTCTGTCGCCGGTGCGGGTGACTGCCCCGCCTCTGTCCAGCGTATCTGTCGTCTTTCCGAAACAAAAACGCGCCGTATAATGCTTCTTTTTGAAAGCGAGCGCGTCGAAAAGTCTGGCGGCTTTTCCGAGTGCTATGGGCAGGACGCCTTCCGCGAGGGGGTCGAGGGTGCCGAGGTGTCCGGCTTTCTGTCTTTCGCCCGTCGCGCGGGTCAGTGCGCCGCGCACAATCGAAACCGCGTCCTGCGAGGTCATGTCGGCGGGTTTTGCGATGTTGACAAAACCCGTGATGCAGTCGGGGGACGAGTGGCGGGACATCACATCCTGTCCCTTGCCGCTTTCAGGAGCTTGTCGACGACATCTTCGTAGAAGCCCGAAAGCCTGCAACCTGCGGCGTTTTTGTGTCCGCCACCGCCGAAAGCGTCCGCGATGTCGGCGGCGTCGGCGGCGTCCTTTGTCCTTATGCTGACCTTGAAGTTCTTGTCCTTGACCTCGGACACCGCGAAAGCGACTTCGACACCCGCGATGTTGATTGCGGCGGTGACGATGCCCTCGGTGTCCGCGGGTTGGGTGTTCGTCGCCTCGAAATCGGCAAGACGGAAGGTGATGACGGCGATTTTGCCTCCGTCGAAAAACTTGCAACCCGAAAGCGCACGGTATTTGAGCGCGAAAACCTCGGGACGGATTTTGCGGTGTATGCGGTAGATGATGTCGGAGCTGTCGAAGTCGAACTTCATGAGCTCGCTTGCGATTTCGTGAGTGCGCGCGGTAGTGGAAGGATACTGAAAACAGCCGGTGTCCGCGACTATGCCTCCGAAGAGAAGCGCGGCGACGCCGTCGTCCAGCATATCCGCGTCACGCAGGAGCTCAAAGACGATTTCGGCACACGCCGCGGCGTCTTCCCTGACGCAATCGGCGTCGCCGAATGCGATGTGGGATTTGTGGTGGTCGATGACTGCCCTCTTTTTGGCGGAAAGAAAGCTTTTTCCCGCGCCTCCGACCCGTGCGAGGTCGCTGCAATCGACGGCGATGGCAAGCTCGTGGGTGCGTTTTTCGGGTAGGCTCACCAATTCGGCGCCCTCGAAGAAAGCATAGCGTTCGGGCACCTTGTCGTCGCAGAAAACAGTGACGGTTTTGCCCTTTGCCGCGAGCGCGCGACGCAGTGCGAGCGCGCACGCCAGCGTGTCGCCGTCGGGGTTGGTGTGACAGTACACGGCGATGTCGCGTGCCGCAAGCAGCATATCCTTGATTTTGCTGAGCGTGTTCATATCAGTCCTCGGCGGGAGGTATGTCGATTTTGGAGAGCAACGCGTCGATTTTCATGCCGTAGTCGACGGAAGTGTCCAGTTCGAAGATGAGCTCGGGGATGTGACGCAGCTCCACCATGGTTTTGAGGCGGTTGCGGATGAACCCTCCCCCGCGCACCACGGTGTCGAATGCGGCGCGGCGTTCGGATTCGTCCGACGCTATGACCGAAAGGCTCACCTTTGCATACGAGAGGTCGGGCGTTGTGTTCACCCCCGTCACGCCGACGATGCACTTCCCGATGCGCGGGTCCTTGAGCTCGTGGGCTATGACGGCGGCAATCTGTTTTTTCAGCTCGGAATTTATCCTCTCGATTCTGACATTACTCATTGATTTGCTCCAGCTGGAAGGCTTCGATGGTGTCGCCGACCTTGATGTCCTGATAGTTGAGCAGGGTTATGCCGCAGTCGTAGTTCTTTGCCATCTCCTTGACATCGTCCTTTCCGTGACGGAGAGAGGATATCTCGGTGGTGACTTCGACGGCGCCGTTGCGGATGAGCCTGGCTTTCGCGCCCCTGACGACCTTGCCGTCGATGACATGGCTGCCCGCGACTATGCCGACGCCGGTGATGCGGAATATCTCCCTGACCTCCGCGGAGCCGAGGACGGTTTCCTTGAATTTGGGCGCAAGCAGACCCTTGACCGCCTTCTCGATGTCCTCGATGGCATTGTAGATGATGTCGTAGTAGCGGATGTCGATTTTCTTTTGCGCGGCAAGCGCCTTTGCGTTGGCGTCGGGACGGACATTGAAGCCGATGATGATTGCCTTTGCGGTGTCGGCGAGGGTGACATCGCTCTCCTTGACGGCGCCGACTGCGCCGTGGATGATGTCGATGTCCACTTCCTCGTTGCCGAGCTTGGAAAGCGACTGCTTGACGGCTTCGAGTGAGCCCTGCACATCCGCCTTGATGATGAGCTTGACGGACTTGAGTTCGCCCTTCTTGATTTTGTCGAAGAGGTCGTTGAGGGAGACGGAGCCGCTGTCGTCGCCGCTTGCCGCAAGCTTGAGCTTGCGCTCTAGGGCGAGCTCGCGTGCGAACTTCTCGTCCGCGACGACATCGATGACATCGCCCGCTTCCGGCACTTCGTCCCAGCCCGTGACGGACACGGGGGTGGAGGGGCCGGCCTTCTTGACCTTTCTGCCCTTGTCGTCTATCATGGCGCGAATCTTGCCGGTGGAAGTGCCCGCAACGACATTGTCGCCGATGTGGAGCGTGCCCGTACGGACGAGAATGGTTGCCACTTTACCGATGCCCTTGTCGAGACGCGCCTCGATGATGGTGCCGCGTGCGGGACGGTCGGGGTTGGCTTTGAGCTCGCGGATTTCCGCCATGGTGATGATGTTCTGCAACAGGTTTTCGACCCCCTCGCCCGTCTTTGCCGAAACGCGCACGACGGGAGTTTCGCCGCCCCATTCCTCGGGGAGCAGCTCGTAGTTGGTGAGCTGTTGCATGACCTGGTCGGGGTTTGCGCCCTGCTTGTCGATTTTGTTGATGGCGACGATGATGGGCACATTCGCCTGTTTTGCGTGGTTGATTGCCTCGATTGTCTGCGGCATGATACCGTCGTCGGCAGCGACGACGAGCACCGCCACATCCGTGACCTGCGCGCCTCTTGCACGCATCGAGGTGAACGCCTCGTGACCCGGGGTGTCGAGGAAGGTTATGGGCGAGCCGTTCAGAGAAACGGTGTACGCGCCTATGTGCTGGGTTATGCCGCCCGCTTCGCCGCCTGCGACATTCGCCTTGCGGATGTAGTCGAGCAAGGAGGTCTTGCCGTGGTCGACATGGCCCATGATGGTGACGACGGGGGGACGCGGAACGAGCTTTGTCACATCTTCGTCGTCGATGTTGAGCTTTTCGGCGAGCGTTTCCTCGAAAGTGACCTCGGGCTTGAACTCCAGCTTGATGGGATTCGCCGCGGTGATTTCGCCGACGACGAGCTCCGCGGTTGCGAAGTCCACGCTCTCGTTGATGGTCTTGACTATGTCGAGGAAGAACAGCTTTTTGATGATTTCCGACGCGGGAATGCCCGTCTTTTCGCTGAGCACCTTGATGGGCACGGGGTCGGTGGTGATGACGGCGTGCTCGATGACGCTCACCTGTCCGCCGCCTGCGGACTTGGATTTGCTCTTGAACACGCGCACCCTCGGGTCTTCGTCGTCAAGCATCATCTTGCTGCTGTCGACGATGTACCCCTTCTTGAGCAACGCGCGCTTGTTCATCGCGCTTCTGTCGTCGGAACGCTGTCCGCTTGCGGACTTGGCGTTGTTCTTGCCCCTCTGCGGCGCGCCCTTTCCGGGTGCGGGCATCTGCACGGGCATCCTCGTCAGAGGAGAAGCCCCCTGCTGACCGGGCCTTGCAAAACCGCCCTGCGGACGCGGACCCTGCGGTCTCTCGCCCTGCGGGCGAGGCGTCCTTCCGCCCGTATATCCGCCCTCGAAAACGCGGGTCTTGATTGCGGGCTTCTGCGTGGGGGTCGGCGGGACATATATCTTGCGTACGCCGCCGTCGGGGAGTATTTCCGTCTGCACGGAAGGATTGGACGGGTCGGTGATTATTCGCCTGACCTCCTCCTTCGGCTTGGCGGGTTGAGCGGGTTTTGCGGGTTGAGCTTCCGCCTTCTTTTCGGGCTTGGGCTCTTTCTGCTCCCTGCTCTCCTTCTTTTCTTCATTGACGATTTCGGCTTCCTTCGGTTTTTCTGCCTCGGGCTCCGCCGTCTTCACGGACTCTTCGACGACGGGAGCTGCCTTTTCCTCCGCCACGGGTGCGGGTGCGACCTCGGGGACGGGCTTTTCGACGGGTTTTTCCTCCGCAACGGGCTTTTGCTCGGTTGCGGGTCTCTCCGCCGCGGCTTTCTTCTCCACTTCGCGTGCCTTCTTCTCCTCCGCCTGAGCTTTCAGTTCCTCTGCGAGCTTCGCTTCCTGCTCGCGTGCGAAAAGCTCCTCACGGCGTGCGCGGACGGCGGTCATGAGAGCGACCGCTCTTGCCTTCTGCGCCGCCACCGTGTTGCGGAGAGTCTGCAAGCCCGTGGTCTTGTAGGCCGCGAGTTGCTTGATGGCTTCTTGTGAATTGTCCTTTTTAGTTTCGCTCATAGCTACCTCTGAACCTGAGTATGGCGTTTCCCAACGATTGGTCGGTCACGCCGATTGACTTGACATTGTCGCGGTGAGTGGCGAGCCGGAGGTCGTCCACCTCCGCCGTAGGCACGCCGCCGCACCTCTTTATGAGACGCTCCCTGTACTTTTCGGGAGCTGACGCGTCGATGAGCACCACGACGCAACGCCCGAGCTTCTCGAGGATGCGCTCCTCGCCGTACAACACCGCGCCGCTGCGCTGTGCAAACCCGACATACGCCGCAATTTCAGACGCGTTCAGACAGTTCATCGTAGACCTCCCGAGGCACCGCACACCCGAAAGCGGCGTTGAGCCTGTTTTTGCGTACGACCTGCCCTATACAAGCCTCCGTGGGGTGAACCCACACTCCTCTTCCGTCCGCGCACCCGGATTCGTCGATGAAAATCCTGCCCTCGGGAGAGCGGCACACGCGCACCAGCTCCTCCTTGGGGGCGTGCTCCCTGCACGCTATGCAACGACGGACACAAGGAGCGTTACTCGGCATCCTGCTCCGCTCCTTCCGCGAGAGCTTCCTGAGCCGCGTCGCTCGTCATGATGCTGGAATAAGGCTTGACATCGATTTTCCAGCCGGTGAGCTTTGCGGCAAGGCGCGCGTTCTGACCGTTCCTGCCGATTGCGAGGCTGAGTTTCTCGTCGGGGACGACGACTTTTGCCGTCTTGTCCTCTTCGTTTATGGAGACCATGAGAACCTGCGCGGGGCTGAGTGCCCTGGCGATGTACTCCATGGGGTCCGCACACCATTCGACGACATCGATTTTCTCGCCGCCGAGCTCGGTGACGACGGCGTTGATTCTGACGCCCTTGTTACCGATGCAGGCGCCCAGCGCGTCGACATTAGGATCCTCGGAATAGACCGACAGCTTGGTGCGGAAGCCGCCCTCGCGGACGATGGACATGATTTTGACCAGCCCGACCTTGATTTCGGGGACTTCCAGCTCGAAGAGCCTCCTGACGAAGCCCGCGGAGCTTCTGGACACCATGACCTGCGGGCCGCCCTTGAAGTTGTCGCGTATCTTTTTGATGTAGACCTTTATGACATCGCCCACATTGTAGCTTTCGGTGGGAATCTGGTCGCTCTGAAGCATGACGCCTTCCATCTGCACGCCGCTGATTTCGACATAGACCGTGGAGCCCTCCTTGCGCCTGACGATGGCGTTCAGGATTTCACCCTGACGCTCGCTCATCTCGTTCAGCACATACTCCTTCTTGGCGTCGTTGAGCCTCTGCATGATGACCTGCTTCGCGGTCTGCGCCGCGATTCTGGAAAACTGCTTGGGAGTGATGTCCTCGATGACCACATCGCCTATCTTGTAGGTGGGCTTGATCTCGCGCGCTTCCTCGAGGGAGATCTGAGTGTCTTCGTCCTCGACTTCCTCGACAACAAGACGGTGGGCGTAAACCTTGATGGTCTGCTTCTCCTCGTTCAGGCGGACCGCAATCATTCTGCTCTCGCCGTACTCTTTCTTGTAGGCGGAAGCAAGCCCCGATTCCAAAGACTCGATGAGCAGCTCTTTGGATATCTTTTTCTCGCGTTCGAAAAGGTCCAGCGCCTGAAAGAATTCCTTGTTAACCATTTTTTCCTCCTAAAACCTGATGTAAGGTTGCACTCGGGTTTTGTTGTTTCGTTTGAATGTTTGGGTTTTTTGCTTTCTCTCGTTGGTGACGAGGGTGAAATCCTCTTCCGTGTAGTCGGTGAGCACCCCGTGAGAAGTGCCGTTGTCGTCGAGCACCTCGAGCTCCGTGCCCATCGCGCGGCGGAAATCGTCGTCGGAAACGACGGGTCTGTCGAGCCCCTGCGACGACACATTGAGCACATATTCGTCGGGGAGCAGGTCCTCGATTGCGTCGAGGGCGTCCGACACAATGCCGTGCACGCGCTCGCAGTCGTCGAGCGTCACCTCGTTTTCGTGCCAGATGAAGACCGTGACATTGAACCTGCCGTACTCCCTGGTGTAGGCAATCTCCACTATCTCATATCCCTCGTCAGCCGCCTCGACGGCATTCGCGATGACTTTTTCCAGCTCCTCGCGCACGGACGGCGCAAGGAAATTTTCCGCTCTTTTTGCCATATTCCTCCTCTTAAAACAAAGAGTGAGCGGAGGGCTCACTCAAAGTAGGGACTACTAAAAGCATAAATACATTAACATAATGAAAAACAAAATGCAAGCGTTTTCGCCGCCTTTTTCGTCGATTTTGAGAAATAAACGGCAAAAATTCCGCGATTCGGGCTCACATCCTGTCCGCGATGATGCGCAAAACCTCGAGAGTCGCAAGCACATCCGCCATCGCGCGGTGCGCGTTTTCGTGGGATATGCCGAAGGTGCGCGAGAGTGCCTCGAGCCCCAGGTGCCTCGATTCCGTGATGTATTTCCGCGCCAGAATGAGGGTGTCCTCGATGTCGTTGTCAAAGACATATCCCTCGGGTGCGGCGTACTTCATGAGCAGCGGGAAATCGTATCCCGAGATGTTGTGCCCCACGAGGACCGCGCCGCGCGTGAACTTGAAAAAGTCGGGCAGGACATCTTTGAAGGAGGGCTTCCCCGCCACCATATCGTTGTTGATATGCGTGATTTCCTTCACCTTTTCGGGTATGGGACAATGCGGGTCGAGCAAGGTGGTGAAAGTTTCGTTCGCAACGCCGTTGACTACCTTCACCGCTGCGATTTCTATGGGCTCGCTCGTCGCCGTGTCCGTCCCCGTTGCCTCGAAATCGAAGACGACAAAGGTTCTACCTTTGAAGTAGTCGGAGACAGCCTTTGCCGGGTCGTCGAACAGAGTGCGGGCGAGATTTTCGTTGTAGGGGTTGGGCTTCACCAGCGTATAGCGTGCCGGCACGGGCTTGGAGGGCGCGGCCTTGATGGAGGAATAGTCTATCTTCGCGGTGAAAACGGCGTTCAGCGCAAAGCTCAGGGCGCCGTTGTATGTCGAGGGCGAAATCTTGCCCGTGCACACCACCTCGTCGCCGTCGGCGAGCGCCTCGAAGGGCGCGGATTCCTTGGGGAAAGCCACGCATTCTATAGTGCCCGTCGTGTCGTTCAGAATAAACCGCACGAGCGGGAGCTCCTCGGGGCCCGTCTTTGGGTCGTTCGGGTCGTACTTCTTGTTCTTGTAGGAGCGGATTGCAAGCCCCGCAATCTTGCCGCACAGCACCGCGTTTTCGGCAGAACCTTTGATGTCGGCAATATACGCGGGCATCTGGCTTATCCCGGCGACATTGCCGCGCGCATACACCTTTTCGCCCGTTTTCAGGCTTATCAGACGGATTGATGGGTTCGAGCGCACCACGGTGTCGATGGGCGTGTTGTCCGTCGGCTCCTCCTCTTCCGTGCGGCAGATTGAAACATGAGGCACGGGGTTGAACGAGGCGTCGAGGAAAGCCGCAAGCTCGCGTTCCGTTCCCGCGGTTTCCAGCAGATTGCAGGTGGGCGGGTCGAAACGCAGGGTGACGAAGATGTTTTCCTCGTCGGCTTCGACTTTTATCGTGTCGTTGCGGATACGTTTGAAAACCATCTGATTGCGCAGGTTGAAAAATTCCAAAACCTTGTTTTTGACGGTCGTTTCGTCGGCAAAGGTGCGCACATACTCCGCCTTGACTACGATTCCGTTGAAAATCTTTTTGAGGGCTTCGTTCACTTCCTTCTCTGTCTCTTATACACATCTGACGCTGCCGACGAT
>USEV01000004.1 GCA_900553825.1 uncultured Eubacteriales bacterium | reverse complement strand
GCCCTCTTGCACATGGAGTTGATGATGGTGGATTTGCCGGAATTGGGCACTCCGACGACCATCGCCCGCACCGAAACTTTCGCGCCCTTCTTGTCAAAGCGTTCCAGCTTGTCCGAGGCTATCTTCCTGAGCCCCGCGACTATGGCGGAACAGTCACCCGATGTCCCCACCGCTTTCACGAAAGGCTTGCCCTCCTCCGCAAAACGCGCGCACCAGAGGTCGGTGTCGCTCGCGTTCACGAGGTCGGTCTTGTTGAACACATAAAGCACCCTCTTGCCTGCAATCAGTTTGTCGAAAAGAGGGTTGGCGGAGCTGAACACGGCGCGGGAATCGATGACATAGATGAGCGCGTCGACAAGACGGAGGTTTTCCTCCATCATGCGAATCGCCTTTGTCATGTGTCCCGGGAACCATTGTATGTTCATGTCTGTGGTGTGTTCTCCATTTCGGCGTCGACGCCGTTCTTTTCGGCAGACGAGCGCCGCTTCCTGCCCTTTCCCTTTTCGGGATTTTCCGCGGGAGGCAGGTCCTTTATGAGGTCGGGTCGGCGTGCCGCCGTGATTTCGAGCGACTTCTCCGCCCTCCATTTGGCGACTTCGGCGTGATTGCCTCCGACAAGCACTTCGGGCACTTCAAGTCCGCGGTATACGCGCGGGCGCGTGTAGTGCGGGTATTCGAGCAACCCCGAGGAAAAGCTCTCCTCAACGGTGCTTTCCGCGCTCCCCAGCACGCCGTCGATGTAGCGTGCCGCGGCGTTCATCACCACGAGCGCGGGGAGTTCCCCTCCCGTGAGCACATAGTCGCCGATTGAGATTTCGCGGTCGATTGCAAGCTCGATTGCCCTCTCGTCCACGCCCTCGTAACCGCCGCAAAGGAGCAGTATCTCCTCGTGCCCCGCAAGCTCCGTCGCAACGGATTGGCAAAACCTCTCGCCCTTGGGCGAAAGGTAGATGCGGAGCGCCTTGTGCTCGGGGTCGGTGGCTTCGATTGCCCTCACGATGGGGTCGGGAGTCATGACCATGCCCGCGCCGCCCCCGTAGGGATAATCGTCCGTCTTCTTGTGCTTGTCCTGTGAAAAGTCGCGGATGTTGACCACATTCACCGAAAATTTGCCGTCGCCTATCGCTCTGCCGATTATGCCGAGGTTGAGGACGGAGAAGTATTCGGGGAATATGGTCAGGACATGAAATTTCATTTGTTGAACACCGCTGTGCGCGCAAAGATTCTGCCGTCGAGGGTGATGACGCCCTTTTCGGAGTCGATGTCGCGGATGAGCTCCTTTATGGCGGGGAAACTCACGCTGCCCTCTGCTGTCCGCACGACATAGGCATCCGCGGAGCCGTATTGCAGTATGTCGGTGAGCTCTCCTATTCTGTCGCCGTCGACGATGACATCGGAGCCGAGCAGGTCGGCGATGTAGTGTCTGCCCTCAGGAGGCTCGGGCAAATCGGCGCGGAGGACTTTGAGCTCCTTGCCGCGCAACGCTTCCGCAGCCTCGGGGGTGTCGACGCCGGCGAGTTTGATGTAGAGAAACTCACCCTCTGCGGACATATCCTCCACGGCGTATTCCCTGCCGCCAACCCTCATGCGGGAAAGCGAGGTCAGACGCGCGGCGTTTTCGGAATACGCCTCTGCCTTGACCACGCCTTTGAGCCCACGGGGACGCAGAATTCTGCCAACCGTGAATTCAGTCTTCATTGATTTCCTCTATGACGACATTATAGCGCGTCGGGGACTTTGCGGAAGCCGCCTTGACGAGGGTGCGGATGGCCTTTGCGATTTTGCCCTGTTTGCCGATGACTTTGCCGATGTCCTTGCCGCTGACGCGGACGACGATGTCGGATTCCTCACCGTTTTCGAGCAACTCGACCGACCAACTGCCCTCGGAGGCGAGCTTGCCTACGAGATATTCGACGAGTTCGACCATACCGCACCTTAAATAATGCCGTGCTCTTTGAAGAGGTTGCGGACGGTATCGGTGGGCTGTGCGCCGTTTGCGAGCCACTTCTTGGCGAGGTCTGCGTCGATGCGGACTACCTTGGGATCGCTGACGGGATCATAGATGCCGATCTGCTCGATGTACTGTCCGTCGCGTGCCTTTCTGGAATCGGTGGCAACGATGCGGTAAAAAGGTGCTTTCTTTGCGCCCATTCTGGTGAGTCTGAGTTTAACCATTTGTTTCTCCTTTTGCCGTTTTGCGGCGTATATATAAATTCAATATCCTGTATTTATGTTCCGAAAACAAACGCTGAAGTGCGTTTTCAGAACGGAAGCCCCGGTATTCCCTTCATGCCGCGGAGCCCTTTCATGCCACCTTTCTGCATGCGCGCCATCATGTCGCGGGTGAGCTCGAACTGCTTGAGCACCTGGTTGACTTCCTGTATGCTGGTGCCGCTGCCCTGGGCAATTCTCTTCCTGCGGCTGCCCTTGATTATCTCGGGGTTGCGACGCTCCTTGGGAGTCATGGACTGGATGATGACCTTCGCCTTCATGAGCTTTTCCTCGTCGAGCTCGTCGCTCTTGACCTTGCCCGCAAGCCCGGGAAGCATCTTCATCATGTCGCCGATGCCGCCCATCTTTTTGACGCTCTCGAGCTGTTCGAGATAATCTTCCAGCGTGAAGCTCTTTTCCTTGAGCTTCTTTTGCAGGTTTTCCGCCTGCTCCTTGCTGAAAGCCTGCTCCGCCTTTTCGATGAGGGTGAGCACATCGCCCATGCCGAGTATGCGGCTTGCCATGCGGTCGGGATGGAAGGCTTCGAGGTCCTCCATCTTTTCGCCCGTGCCGCTGAATTTGATGGGCTTGCCCGTCACCGCTTTGATGGAAAGTGCCGCGCCGCCACGGGTGTCGCCGTCGAGCTTTGTCATGATGACGCCGGTGACATCCAGGGTCTTGTTGAAGGTGTCGGCGACGGTGACTGCGTCCTGTCCCGTCATGCTGTCCACGACGAGGAGAATTTCCGCGGGATTGACTGCCGCCTTGACGCTGACGAGCTCCTGCATGAGCTTTTCGTCGATGTGCAACCTGCCTGCGGTATCGATGATGACGGTGTCTAAACCGTTCTTGAGTGCGTAGGCAATGCCCTCTTTGGCGATTTTGACGGGGTCGATCTGACCCATCTCGAACACTTCCGCACCCGCCTTCTTGCCGACGATGCCGAGCTGTTGGATTGCGGCGGGACGGTAGATGTCGCACGCCACGAGCAGGACGCGCTTGCCCTGTTTTTTGAGATAGACCGCGAGCTTGCCGCACATCGTGGTCTTGCCTGCGCCCTGCAGTCCGCACATCATATAGACCGTGGGCGGACGGTCGGAAACCGCCAGCTTCTGATGTTTGCTGCCCATGAGGGCGACGAGCTCGTCATTGACGATTTTGACTATTTGTTGCGCGGGGGTGAGGGATTTGAGGATGTCCTCGCCGAGCGCCTTTTCGCTCACTGCGGCGACAAAATCCTTTGCCACGGCGTAGTTGACATCCGCTTCGAGAAGCGCGACGCGGATTTCTCTCATCGCCTGCTTGATTTCGAGCTCCGTCAGCTTGCCTTTGTTGCGGAGCTTCGAAAAGATGTGGTTCATCTTGTCAGAAAGACTTTCGAAAACCGACATTTATTCCTCCATTGCGGCGCGCACTTCGCTCAGAATCTTCGCGCACGCCTCCGTATCGCCCTCGGCGAGAGCCGTCTCCGCCTCGCCGACAAGAGCGAGCACCCTGAGCTCCTTCGTCACAAGCCCGAGCTTGCGCTCGAACTCGCAAAGGGTCCTCTCCCCTCTCCTTATCGCGTCAAGCACCGCCTGGCGGGACACGGAATACATCTCGGCGAGCTCGCCGAGAGAGATGTCCTCGTCGTAGTGCAGCCTCAGCAGCTCGTTCTGACGCGGAGTGAGGAGTGCGCCGTAGTAGGCGCGCAGTGTGCCAAGCTCGAATCTGTCCATAACCTGTGTCAAGGCGAAAACCTTTGTAAAGGCATACGCCTTGACAGTATTCTATATCTTTAGAGTGACGCTGTCAAGCGTAAAAGAGCCCAAAATAAGCGGAATAAACAAAAAGCGCGCTCGCGCGCGCCTTTCGGATGATTATGCGGTTTCAATACGCCGCTCAGATGAGAGCGTCGACAAAGTCCTTTGCGTCAAAGGGGATGAGGTCGTCTATCTTCTCGCCCACGCCCACATAGAGCACCGGGAGTTCGAGCTCGGCGGAGATTGCAAGCACGACGCCGCCCTTTGCCGTGCCGTCCAGTTTGGTGAGCACGATGCCGTCCAGGTCGATTGCCTCCGAAAAGACTTCCGCCTGCATGACGCCGTTCTGTCCCGTGGTCGCGTCGAGCACGAGATATTTGCGGAAATCCGCCTCGGGGAGCTCACGCTCCACCACCCTGCAAATCTTTTTGAGTTCCTCCATGAGATTCTTCTTGTTGTGGAGCCTGCCCGCAGTGTCAACAAGTATGACATCGGTGCCCTTCGCCTTTGCCGACGACACGGCGTCGAACACCACGGCGGCGGGGTCCGCGCCCTCGTTATGGCGTATGACTCGCACTCCCGCCCTTTCGCCCCACACCTCGAGCTGCTCGCTCGCTGCGGCACGGAAGGTGTCCGCCGCCGCCACGACGACGCTCTTGCCCGACTCGCGGAACAGGTGCGCAAGCTTGCCGATTGCTGTCGTCTTGCCCACTCCGTTCACGCCCGAAAGCAGGATGACGAGCGGATAGGAATACTCCTCGACTTCGTAGTCGATGCTCTCGACAAGTATGTCCTTCAGGAGCTCTTTCGCTTCCTCGGGGGCTTTGATTTTTTCACGGAACGCGCGGTCGCGCAATTCTTCTATGACCTCTTCCGTCGCTTTCATGCCGACATCGCCGGAGAGCAACGCCTCTTCAAGCGATTCGTAGAACTCGTCGTCGAGCGCACGCGCCGAAAAGGCGAAAAACAGCTTCTTTGAGAGGTTGTCCTTTGTCTTTTTTATGCCCTCGGCAATCTTTTTGAAAAATCCCATTTACAGCTCCTTGGCGTGTTTTGCCGCCTCTTCGACGGAGATGGAAACAATCTTCGTGACGCCCTTTTCCTCCATGGTGACGCCGAAGATGTTGTCCGCGTGGCGCATCGTCGCCTTGCGGTGGGTGATGACGATGAACTGAGTCTCCGCGGAAAATTTCTTCAAAAATTCCGCAAAGATGTTCGCGTTCGCGTCGTCGAGCGCGGAGTCGACCTCGTCGAGCACGCAGAACGGCATCGGCTTGAGCATGATGATTGCAAACATGATTGCGATTGCCATGAGCGACTGCTCGCCGCCGCTGAACAGCGAGAGGTTCTGCAACTTCTTCCCGGGAGGCTGGACAAAGATGTCGATGCCCGCTTCCAGGGGGTCGTCGGTCTCCTTGGTGTCGAGGCGGAGCTCCCCTCTGCCGCCCTGGAACAGATCGACAAAGACTTTCTGGAAGTTGACATTTATCTTTTCGAAAGCGTCCGTGAACTTGTCCGTCATCTCGGCGGTGATTTGCCTTATGACTTCGAGGATGTCGTCGTGCGCCGCCTGGATGTCGTCGCGGCGTGCGATGTGCTCGTCGCGGCGCAGCTCTGCGTCCGCAAGGTCCTGGACTGCGAGCGGGTTGACCTCCCCGAGCTTGGAAATCGACTTCTTGAGGTCGTTTATCACCGTCTTTGCGCCGTGGTGCTCGAAGTCCTCGAGCCTGAGTGGAAGCGCGGAGGTGTAAGTCAGGTTGTAGTCCTCGAGGATGTGCTCCTGCAGGAAACGGTTTTCGTCGTCCACGCGCTCTATCATGCCTTCGTCGCGAATCTTCTTTTCGGCAAGCGCGCTGCGCTCCTCGTTGAGCCGCGCCTTTTCCGCGTCGAGTTCTATGATGCGGTTGGAAAGCTTTTTCTTGCGGTCGCTGAGCCCCGCAATCTCCTTTTCCAGCTCTTTAATGCGCGCCTCGTCTTCCGCGGAGAACACGGTTTTTGCGGGAGCGTTCTTGATGGAATCGAGGTCGTTGCGCTTGTTTTTGAGCTCTGCAAGCAAGTCCAGCCTCTCCTCCTCGAGCGCGCCGGTGTCACGGCGCAAACGGAACAGCTCCGATTCGTAACCGTCGAGCGCGTTCTTATGTTCGGCGAGCTTAAGACGAAGGTTCATTACCTCGGTGTTGAGGTTTTCGCGCTCCGACTTCTGCTCGGCGCCGGCGGACTTCGATGCCTCCAGCAAAATGGAGTACTTTTCCTGCTTCTCCTTGACATCGGTCTCGATTTTGTCGATGTCGGCGAGCTTGTTGGCAAGCTCTGAGATGAGCACGGCGACTTCCTCGACTTCGCGCGCGTTGACGGCAATCTCGTCGCGGAGTTTCTCCACGATTTCCGCCGCCTGCTTCGCCTTGTCCTCGTTGAGGGACGCCTCGATGCTGACGGAGGATATCTCGGCGGATATCTCGCCCAGCCTGCGTTCTGCGTCGTCGATTTCCTGCAAGCGTTCCTCGCGTTGCGCGCCCAGGGACGCTATGTTGGAGCGTATGCGCTCGATGTTCTTCTTCGCCTGCTCGATTTGCTTTTCCTGCGAAAGAAGCCCGGAGTTCTGCGAACGGCGCGAACCGCCCGTGATTTCGCCGCCGCGTGAATAGATTTCACCGTCGAGCGTGACGATTTTGAAGCCCTGATTGTATTTTCTGTAAAGTCGTTCCGCCGTGCTCATGCCGTCGACGACGACGGTCGAACCGAGCAGGGTCTTGACAAAGGGCATGAACTTCTCGTCGCATTTGACGAGGTCGGACGCCAGCCCGTAGCTGCCCTGTTCGTGAAGCGCGGGGGTATATTCGTTGGGGAAAGGCCTCGGACGGCAGGAAGTGAGCGGACGGAATGTGACTCTGCCGTAACTCTTCTGTTTGAGGTAGGTGATGAGTTGCGCCGCGTCGCGTTCCGTTTCGACAAGCACATTCTGGAGCGCCGCGCCCAGGGCGTATTCGATCGCGGATTCGTAGCCCTCGGGCACCGTGATGACCTCGGCGAGCACGCCCATTATGCGGCTCTTGAGCGCGGGGTCGAACTTGGCGTCGCGCATGAGGCGCTTGACCGCCTCCTGGAAGCCCTCGTACTCCTCTTTGATTGAGGTGAAAAGACGGAGCTGCCCTTCGGCAAGCCCGAGCTTGGAGTTGAGTGTCGAGATGTCGTGTTCGATTTCCTTGACGGCTTCGCTCGCCTCGTTCTTGAGCTGGCGGGTCTCGTTGTTCTCGACGGAGAGGCGACGCACCTCCTCCTTGCCCGCCTTTGCCTTGGAATCGAAGATGGAAAGGTTGGTCTCCTCGGCGTCCAGCTGCGACTTCTGCGAAGACAGAAGCTCCTTGAGGTTCTTGAGCCTCTCCTCGTTGATGGTCTTTTCCGCCATGATGCCGGCGACGCTGCCCTTGACCTCGCCGAGATGTTCGAGCGCGCTGACATATTCGCGGTTTCTGACTTCGAGGTCGCTCTCGCGCCCTTCCAGGGTCTTGGAGACGAGGTCCAGCTTGCTTGCGAGCTTCTCGTATTCCTTGGAGGAAACGGTGTAAGCCTCAAGCTCCGCTTCCTTGCCTTTCTCGCTCTTCGATATGAGCTCCCTGGACACGGCAATCTGCGCCTCGATGCTCTGCACCTCGGTGGTCAGACGGTTGATTTCCGCCTGAATGTTGCCTATCCTCTCCTTCGCGACATTCGCCTGACCGAGCACCCTCTCCGCGTCGACTTTGAGGGCGATGAGCTCGGCGTTGTAGTCCTCGGAAAGACGGTCGATGCCGCCCGATTCGCGCAGGCACTTCTCGTATTCGTTGACGCTCGCGATGAACGCCGCTTCCTTTTGTTTGAGCTCGTTTGCGGCGGCCTCTATGCGGTCATAGATTTTCTGCTTTATCTTCTGGTTGTTCTCGTAGTTGTAGATGTAAAGGTTGACTTCCTGAATTTTGAGCTGTTCGCGCAGTTCGGCGTACTTTTTCGCGGTCTCCGCCTGCTTCCTGAGAGGCGCAATCTGCCTTTCGATTTCGCCGATGAGCTCGTTGATGGTGTTGAGGTTCGCCTCCGCCTTTGCGAGGTTGTCCTCCGAGGCCTTGCGCTGTGCGCGGAACTTGGAAATGCCCGCCGCCTCGTCGAATATCTTGCGGCGAACCTCGGGCTTGACATCGATGATTTCCTTGACTCTGCCCTGTCCGATGATGCTGTAACCCTCTTTGCCGATGCCCGTGTCGTGCAGAAGGTTGACTATGTCCAGCTTGCGGCAACGCGTGCGGTTTATGTAATACTCGCTGCCGCCGCCGCGGTCAAGCTTGCGGGTGATGACGACATCGTCGAAGGGAAGCGAAGGAAACAGTTGCTTGTCGGAGTTGTCGAACTCGAGCGACACTTCGCAGTAGGACATACTCTTGCGGTTGTCGGTGCCGGCAAAGATGACATCCTGCATGCTCGAACCGCGGAGCTGCTTGGCACTCTGTTCGCCGAGAGTCCACCTTATGGCGTCCGCGACATTTGATTTGCCGCAGCCGTTCGGTCCGATGATTGCGGTGACGCCCTTGAGGAAAGGGATGTCCACCTTGTCGGCAAACGACTTGAAGCCGCGGAGCTCGATGTTTTTAAGTTTCATTGTGTCCTGCCTTTACGCAAATTTACAATATTATATCACACGCGCTCGCCGCGCACAAGCGAAATCGGCAATGTTTCACAAAACTGCGTGAAACATCAAAACACCGTGAAACATCGCGGCGTTTTGTGCAAAATAATCACTGTTGAGAGGAAATTTTCGGATTTTGCAATTTGTGAAACATCGTCGAAAAACGACAGTTTTCAGACCTTTGTCAGCTTATCCAGGGCTTTTTGTGCCGCGATTTGCTGCGCTTCGCGCTTCGTCGCGCCTCTGCCCGAGCCCATGACCTTGTCGCCGAGCACTGCCTCGAACTCGAAAACGGGATTTTCCGGACTACCCTCCCGCGCCGTTTCGCGGTAGGTTGCGGTGGTGCCGTGCTTCAAGGCGTACTCGTTCAGGCGTGACTTCGCGTCCGCCTTTTTGATCGCGGACGACGCGGAACCGATGACGGAACCGAGGGTGCGCACGATGAAATCCTCCGCCGCGCCCATGCCGCCGTCGAGGAATATCGCCGCGGTCACTGATTCGTAGATGTCGCAAAGGATTGAGTTGTTCTCGCGCAGACCGTGCTCTATTTCGTGTTCGCCCGCGACGATGTAACCCGAGATTCCGAGTGCCCTTACAGCCTCGGCGAGGGGCTCGGTACTTACGACGCAGGCGCGCATTTTGGTGAGCTTGCCCTCGTTTGCGGAGGGGTGCGCGGCAAAAAGACGCTTGGACACGACAAAGCTGAGCACGCTGTCGCCCAGAAATTCAAGGCTCTGGTAATCGGGCTTGCCGGAGGGCGCCGAAGAGTGCGTGAAAGCGCGCTCGAGGAGCGCGCCGTCACGGAACTTGTATTTCAGTTTCTTTTCAATCTCCGTTCTCATCTTTCCCGGCGTCGGTTGCGCCGACTGCCGCCCGTATCTTCTCCACGATGCCGGACTTCGCGAGCCTTCTCGCCTGCAGTATGCTTGCGGCAATGGACTTTCTGCCGCTTGCGCCATGCGCCTTGACGACGACCTTGTTCACACCCAGGAAGCAGGCGCCGCCCTGACTGTTGTAATCCATCTTCTTTTTGACATCCTTGAGCACGGGTTTAAGGAGCAACGCGCCGAGTTTTGCGCGGAGACCGCCCTTCTGCACTCCGTCGAGCAACACCTTGAAGATGAGCCCCGCGGTGCCTTCGGCGGATTTCAGGGCTATGTTGCCGTTGAAGCCGTCCGCAACCACCACATCGAAGTCGCCTGAAAGCATATCGCGCGCTTCGCAGCTGCCTTTGAAGTCGATGTAGGGAGAGGCTTTGAGCAACGCGAACGCCTCGCGGGTGAGCTCGTTGCCCTTCTTGTCCTCGGCGCCGTTGTTGAGCAACCCGACGACGGGTTTGACTCCGTCGGTGAGCGCGCAGGAGAACGCGCTTGCCATGATTGCGAAGTGAAGAAGGTTGAGCGGTTTGCAGTCCACATTCGCGCCGCAATCGCAGAGGATGACGGGTTTGCCCTTTGCCGTGGGAAGCGCAGGCGCGAGTGCGGGGCGGGAGACGCCCTTGATTCTGCCTAGCTTCATATAAGCGCCGACGAGCACCGCACCCGTGGGACCCGCCGACACGAAGCCGAGGGCGTCCTGGTCCGCGGCGAGCAGTTCCAGCCCCTTCACGATGGAGCTTTCCTTCTTCTCTCTTATGGCGTTGGTCGGGGCGTCGTCGTTGGTAATGACTTCCGGCGCATGGACGATTTCCAGACGGGTCACATCGTAGCTCTGCCCCGCAAGCACCGACTCAATCGCGGCTTTATCGCCCACAAGGACGACATACAAACTCTTTTTCTGTGCAAGGGCGTCCAACGCTCCCAGCACTGTTTCACGCGGCGCGTAGTCGCCGCCCGACGCATCAACGATGATTTTCATAACTCGCTTTGTCAAAAAAAAGAGCGACGACAGCCGCTCTTCTCGTTACTTCTCTTCTTTGGGTTGCACGACTTCCTTGCCCTTGTAGTATCCGCACTTGGGGCACACGGTGTGGCTCTTGATGAGCTCGTGGCACTGCGGGCACTCTGCAAGCCCGGGAGCGGAAACCTTCCAGTTCGCGAAACGGGAATTCGTCTTGGACTTGCTCACTTTATTTTTGGGTACTGCCATTTATCTGTCCTCCGTAATTTCTAACTTCAATGATTATATATAATATCGCAACCCTTGTCAAACGGTTTGCGGCATTTTGATGCGCCCTTCGCGGCTCACTTTTGCGCCGCCTGCACGAGGTCGCGGGTTTCGCGTGCGATGGAGAGTTCCTCGTTGGTGGGAATGACCATGACCTTGACCTTGCTCTCTTCGGTGGAGAGGTAATGCACGCCGTCTACGCGCTTTTCGTTCTCCTCGAAATCGAAGTCCACGCCGAAGCACTCCATGTCGCTCATGACGAGCTTGCGCATATACGAGCTGTTCTCGCCGATGCCGCCGGTGAACACGATTGCGTCAACTCCGCCGAGCGCGGCGATGTAGGAGCCGATGTACTTCTTGATGCGGTATGCCGCCGCATCGACCGCAAGGGTTGCGAGCTCGTTGCCCTCGCCTATCGCCTTTTCGAGCACACGCATATCGGAATCCAGCTCGCTTATGCCGAGCATACCGCACTTCTTGTTGAGATACTGCACGGTGTCCTCGGGGGTCATGCCGAGCTTTTCACGCAGAAATTCCACTGCGGCAGGGTCGATATCCCCGCTCCTGGTGCCCATGATGAGCCCTTCGAGAGGCGTGAAGCCCATTGAGGTGTCGATGCACTTCCCGTCCCTGACCGCGGAGATGCTGGAGCCGTTGCCGAGGTGGCAGACGACGATTTTGCTGTCCTTTTTGCCGAGGAGTGCGACTGCCTCGCTGCTCACGAACTTGTGACTCGTGCCGTGGAAACCGTAGCGCCTTATCTTGTACTCCTTGTAGACGCTGTACGGAATGCCGTACATGAACGCCTTGGGGGGCATTGTTGAATGGAATGTGGTGTCGAAGACGGCAACCATGGGGACATCGGGCATGACCTCGCGGCAGCTCTTGATGCAGGCGATGTTGCCGGGCATATGAAGGGGCCCGAGCTCCGCGTTCTTTTCGCAGATTCTGACCACTTCGTCGTCGATGATGACGGAGGAATGGAAGTCCTCGCCGCTGTGGAGCACGCGATGACCCACGGCGCCTATTTCGGAGACGGATTTGATTGCCCCCGCCTTTTCGTCGATGAGTGCCTGCAACACGAGGCGGATTGCTTCCTTGTGGGTGGGCATCTCGGATTCGAGATGGAAAGTCCTGCCGTCGGCGGTCTTCTGGGTGATGGAGCCGCCCTTCATTGTGATGCGCTCGCAGATGCCCTTGAGGAGCATCTTTTCGGTGGCGATGTCGATGAGCTGATATTTCAGCGAGGAACTACCGGCGTTGATGACAAGAATGTTCATACTGCCCTCTCTCACTTGACGGACTGCAAAGCCGTGATTGCGGCGACTGCGACGATATCGTCGGCGGTGCAACCGCGGGAAAGGTCGTTGACGGGAAGCGCAAGACCCTGCATGATGGGGCCGACTGCCATGCAACCGCCGAAACGCTGTGCGAGCTTGTAGCCGATGTTGCCCGCGTCGAGGTTGGGGAACACGAGCACATTGGCGTGACCTGCGATGGAGCTGTTGGGGGCTTTCTTTTCCCCGACGCTTTCGACGATAGCGGCGTCGAGCTGGAGCTCTCCGTCCACATCGATGTAGGGGTGCGCCGCCTTGACGAGGGCGTATGCCGCGCGGACCTTGTCCACGCTCTCATGCTGCGCGCTGCCCTTTGTCGAGAAGGAAAGCATCGCGATTTTGGGCTCGACTTCCACAATCTGTTTCGCGCTGAAATACGCCGCCTGAACGATGTCGGCGAGCTGTTCGGATGTGGGATAGGGAATGACCGCGCAGTCCGCGAAGATGAACGCGGGAGCGTGGGCGTATTTGAACCCTTCGGGGGGTATCATTACAAAGCAGCTGGAAACGCTCTTGATGCCGGGCGCCGCCTTGATGACCTGGAACGCCGCCCTGGAAACATCCGCGGAGGAGAACACCGCGCCGCCGACCACGCCGTCCACATCGCCGCATTTGAGCGCCGTGCAGGCAAAGAACATATTGTTGCCGCGTATGGTGCGCAGGGCGACTTCCTCGGTCATGCCCTTTTCCTTGCGGAGCTCGTAAAGCTTCTTGGCGTACTTCTTGACATAATCCTCGTTGGAGGAGGGGTCCATGAACTTCACGCCCTTGAACTTGAAGTCGGGGTAAAGGCTCTTGATTTCGTTTTCGTTGCCGACCAACACCACGGAGCAGATCTTGTCGCGGGTGAGGATTTCGGCCGCCTGCGCCACGCGGGGGTCGTTGCCTTCCGCAAGCGCGATTGTCTTTTTGAGCTTGGAAGCCCTTTCGAGCAGATGAGTGAGAAACTCGGACATAAGCACCTCAATTTCGTTTATATGTTTGATTTTCTTTTGCGCAGGTTATATTATAGAACTGCAACCCGAAAAAAGCAAGGAATATGAGGAGCAATTCGGTGAAAATCACGGCAGTTATTGCGGAATACAACCCCTTCCACAACGGACATCTCAAACACCTCAAGAAGGCGAAAAGGGAGACGAAGCCCGACGCGCTCGTGGTCGTGATGAGCGGCTCTTTCACCGAGCGCGGCGACATCTGCGTGCAGGACAAGTACACCCGCGCGGCATGGGCAATCGAAGCGGGGGCGGACCTCGTCATCGAGCTCCCCACCGTCTACACCCTCTCCCCCGCAAAATCCTTTGCCGAAGGCGCGCTCAAGACGCTTTCAATGCTCGGCTCCTACACCCTCTGCTTCGGCAGCGAAACAAAGGAGCTCGAGGAGCTCCAGTATGTCGCGGAGTTCATGCAGAGCGAATCACGCGATATGCAGCATATGCTGCGCGGCTTCCTCTCCGAGGGCTACTCCGTCGCAAAATCCCGCACGCTTGCCCTGGACAAGATACGCCCCGACATAGCCAACCTCGTCAAGGCTCCCAACAACATACTGGGCGTCGAATACATCAAAGCAGGCGCGAAATACGGCGACAAGGTGCAATTTCTGAGCATCGAAAGAAAGCCCGACAACAACAAGACAATCGCCTCGTCGACCAAAATCCGCACTCTCATGCAGGAGGGCAAGGACTACTCCGCTCTCGTGCCCGAATTCGTGAAAATCCCCCACCCGACGGACGCGGCGAAATACGGCACGGTGTCCACCTACGCCATGCGCACAAAGACGGCGGACGAGCTGGGCGAGCTTGCGAACATCTCCGAGGGCATGGAGAACAGAATTTCGCGCACGGAGTTCAACACATTCGAGGAATTTCTGTGCCTCACGACAAAGCGTTACACGCGCTCCACGATAAAGCGCATAGCGGCGTCCGCCGCCTGCGGAGTGACCAAGGAGCTCGTAGGTCTTGCCGCGCAAAATCTGCCGTACACCACGGTGCTCGCGGTTGCCGAGCGCAAGAAACGCCAGCTGTTTTCCCTGCTTGCGGGATCCGAAGGCTACTTCTTCTACAAGCCGTCCGACTGCCCGGAGGGACATCCGGTGCGGCCGCTCGTCGACCTCGACGAGCGCGCGGCGAAAATCCTGCGCCTCTGCGCTCCCGAAACAAATCAACTTTAATCACGACAAAACGAGGGCTTAAACGCCCTTTTTTGCAATATAAGCCATCTTTGAGGAAACACGAATGAGACTCAAACGCAAAATCGTCGACGGCATGACCCGCATCATATCCAGAATCGTCGGAGCGGCGGCGGGCGGACTCTCCCAGGCGCAGGGCGGCGACGCCGCGACAAAATCCGTGTCGCCGGAAATCTCATCCCTTTGCCGCGAGCTCGCAGCCGACGGCGCGGTGCTTCTGAAAAACGACGGGGTGCTCCCCCTCTCAAAGGACGCGAAGGTCGCGCTCTTTGGGCGCTGTCAGCTGGACTGGTTCTATGTCGGCTACGGCTCGGGCGGCGATGTCAAGACGCCGTATCTGGTGAGCCCCGTCGAGGGGCTGGAAAAGGCGGGCGTCGCTCTGGACGCGACTCTCCTTTCACGCTACCGCGAGCTCGTCGGGAAATACCCCGCTGAAAACGGCTTCTGGGGACATTGGCCGTTCTCTCACCCCGAATTCGTGCTGTCGCAGGAAGAGATTGACGCCGCGGCGACACGCGCCGATGTCGCTGTTTTTATAATAGGGCGCTCCGCCGGCGAGGACCGCGACAACCGCCTCGCCGAGGGCAGCTATTACCTCGCCCCCGAGGAGAAAAAGATGCTTGACCGCGTGTGCTCGGCGTTCGGGCGCGTTGTCGTCGTCATGAACATAGGGGGCAACATGGATTTCGGCTGGGTTGAGGACTACCCTCTCTCCGCGTTGCTCGTCGCATGGCAGGGCGGAATGGAGAGCGGCAACGCGCTTGCCGATGTCCTGACGGGAAAACGCGAGCCCGCGGGCAGGCTGACCGACACCCTCGCCCGCAAGTATTCCGACTACCCCTCCGCGCCCAACTTCGGCGGCAAAAAGTTCAATGTGTACGCCGAGGACATCTATGTCGGTTACCGCTATTTCAACACCTTCGCGGAAGAAAAGGTGCTCTTCCCCTTCGGCTTCGGGCTCGGCTACACGACATTTTCCCTTGAGCCTTCCGAGATTGCCTCAAAGGGCGAAACCGTGAGCGTGAAAGTGAATGTAAAAAACACGGGCGAGCGTACGGGGAGCGAGGTTGTGCAACTCTACATAGGCTTCCCGAAATACGAGGGAGGCGCGCCGAGGCTGACTCTTGCCGCGTTTGACAAGCTCACCCTCGACGCCGGCGAATCCGCAACCGCCGTGCTTTCCGCAAGGCTTGACGACATCGCCTTGTTCGACGACGAAAATTCCCGCTATCTGCTCCCTGCGGGCGACTATGCCGTGTATGTGGGCGAAAATGTCCGCGACGCGGTCCTCGTCGGTAAAGTTAAGCGCTGTCTCTTATACACATCTCCGAGCCCACGAGACGTAGAG
>USEV01000003.1 GCA_900553825.1 uncultured Eubacteriales bacterium | reverse complement strand
GGCAGCGTCAGATGTGTATAAGAGACAGCACCGTGCCCGTGGACCTCACCGAGGCGCATCCTCGCATCATCACGCAGGACTTCGTCCCCAGCGAAAAGGACATCCGCGCGGTGCTCGCCAAGACGGGCAAGAACTCGCCCGCGGACGAGCTCAACTGCGGCGCGTGCGGCTACTCCACCTGCCGCGACAAGGCAATCGCCGTCCTGAACGGCTATGCCGACATCGAGATGTGCCTCCCCTATATGCGCTCGCGGGCGGAATCCATGAGCAACGAAATCATCCAGAACACGCCCAACGGCATCGTTCTGCTCGCGGACGATTTCCGCATCCTGGACATCAACGCCAAGGCGATGAAGCTGCTCGGCATCACCGAACACGATGTCAAGGGTCTGCTCGCCTTCGACTGCTTCGACTGCGACGAGTTCATCGCCGCCGCCACCAAGGAAAAGAATGTGTCCAAGAAGCGGGTGTTCGTGCGCCGCACCAAGAAGTACATCGAGCTCTCAATCGTTCTGCTGCGCGAGCACAAGGTGCTGTTCGGCGTCATGAAGGACATCACCGACAGCGTGGAGTACGACGAAAAGCTCAACGCCCTCAAGCTGGAAACCCTCGCCACGACGGACGAGGTCATCAAAAAACAGATGCGCGTGGCGCAGGAAATCGCATCCCTGCTCGGCGAGACGACGGCGGAAACCAAGGTCGCGCTCGTCAAACTGCGTCAGACGCTCACTCCCCCCAAGGAGGACGAGGAGGACTGATGGAAAACCTCTTTCTCGAAAGCGGATATACCTCGCTCAACAAGAAGGGCGAGGAACTTTGCGGGGACAAGGTCGAGCAGGTCTCCGACGGCGAAAACACGACCCTGGTGCTTGCCGACGGGCTGGGAAGCGGCGTCAAAGCCAACATCCTCGCCACTCTGACGAGCAAGATTCTGTGCACCATGGTGTCCAACGACATCGGGCTCGAGGAGTGCGTGGAAACCGTCGTCCAGACCCTTCCCGTCTGCAAGGTGCGGCAGGTTGCCTACGCCACATTCTCGGTGGTGCACGCGGGCAAGGACGGCAAGGGAATGCTCTTCGAGTTCGACAACCCCGAGGCAATCATCATCCGCGACGGCAAGTGCCTCGACCCCGAGAGGACGGAATACGACATCCTGGGCAAAAAGGTGTATTGCACCCGCCTCGCCCTGCAACCCGACGACTACATAGTGGTCATGAGCGACGGAGTGATTCACGCGGGCATAGGGATGTTGCTCAACTTCGGCTGGCTGCGCAAGGATGTCAAGGAGTACATCGACGCAAACTTCAGCAAGGGGATGTCGGCAAGGGGCGTAGCGTGCATGATTGCGGGTGCCTGCAACGACCTCTACATGGGCGAACCCGGCGACGACACCACCGTCGCGGTGGTGCGCGCGAGGGAGTACTGCCCCGTGAGAATCATGGTGGGTCCCCCCGTGGAAAGGGAGCGCGACGACTACTACATCGGGCAGTTCCTGCACGGCGAGGGCAAAAAAATCGTGTGCGGAGGCACCAGCTCGCAGCTCGTCGCGAAATACCTCGGCGAAAAGGTTTCGGCGTCGTTCGACTTCCCCGACCCCGATGTGCCGCCCATAGGCTACATCAAGGGCATCGACCTCACCACCGAGGGAGTGCTCACCCTGCGCAAGCTGGTGGAGCTCAGCGAAAAATATCTCTCCACCTCCGACCTCGACCCCAAGCGTTCAAAGAAGCAGGACGGCGCGTCGTTATTGGCGAATATGCTTTTCGAGGACGCGACGCACATCACATTCTTTGTGGGACAATCCATCAACTCAGCCCACCAGGGCTTGCCGATTGACATCACCATGAAGCTCAAGCTCGTGGAAACAATCGCCGCGAACCTCCGCAAGGCGGGCAAAGTGGTGGAGCTCAATTACGACTGAACACGCGCTTGACCGCGCGAAAACGACAAATAAACTGCATTTTTGAGGTAAAGTGATATGGACGACATCAAGAAACGCAGGACATTCGACACGAAGGTACAGTACTTGCAATACAAGGTGTTGCGCGAAGTCGCGCGCGGCGCGTTCAACGGGACTTTGCTTGAGAATGTCACCGACATCCCCAAGAAAATCATCCCCGGCAATGTGCCCACCATGCGCTGTTGCGTATATAAGGAGCGCGCGATAATCGCCGAGCGCGTCAAGCTCGCCATGGGCGGCGACCGCAGCAACCCCAATGTCATCGAGGTCATAGAAATCGCGTGCGACGACTGCCCTGCCGGCGGCTACGAGGTCACCAACGCCTGCCGCGGCTGTCTTGCGCACCGTTGCGAGGACGCCTGCCGCAGGAACGCCATCTCATTCGACAATATGCAGAAGGCGCACATCGACAAGAACCTCTGCGTGGAGTGCGGCGCGTGCGCCAAGGTGTGCCCGTACAGCGCAATCGTTTCCCGCCGCCGCCCCTGCGAGAATTCCTGCAAGGTCAAAGCCATATCCATGACCGAAACGAAGGCGGCGTGCATCAACAACGACAAGTGCATCTCCTGCGGCGCGTGCGTCTATCAGTGCCCCTTCGGCGCCATGAGCGACAAATCCTTCATCCTGGATGTCATCGACATGATAAAGAAGAGCGAGCAGAACTCCCGCTTCAAGATGTATGCCGTCGTCGCGCCTTCCATCTCAAGCCAGTTCTCCTACGCCAAGCTCGGTCAGGTCATCACGGGCATAAAGGAGCTGGGCTTCTTCAATGTCGTCGAGGCGGCGCTCGGCGCGGACATGGTGGCATACAAGGAGGCGGGCGAGCTGGTCGAAAAGGGCTTCCTCACCTCGTCATGCTGCCCCGCGTTCGTGGACTACATCAAAAAGAACTTCCCGGACCTCGTCCCCAACATCTCCGGCAACCTCTCCCCCGCGGCGACGATTGCAAAGTACATCAAGAGCAATTCCGCGCCGTGCAAGGTCGTGTTCATAGGTCCCTGCACCGCCAAGAAGATGGAGTTCCAGAAGCCCGAGGTGCGCCCCTACATCGATTCCGTCATAACCTTCGAGGAATTGCAGGCGCTTTTCGACGCGAAGGAAATCCACATCGAACACCTGCCCGAGAGCGTGCTCGACAACGCCTCCTACTTCGGCAGAATATTCGCGCGCAGCGGCGGTCTGACCGACGCGGTGGCACAGGCCCTCAAGGAACAGGGCGTGGAGGGCTTCGAGTTCAAGCCCGTCACCTGCGACGGCATCGAGGCGTGCCGCGCGGCGTTGCTCAAAGCTTCCAAGGATGTGCTGGGCGGCAACTTCATCGAGGGCATGGCGTGCGTCGACGGGTGCATAGGCGGCGCGGGCTGCCTCACTCACGGCGAAAAGAACAAGCGCGAGGTGGACGCCTACGGCAGGCTCGCCTTCGAAAAGAGCATCAGCGACGCGATAAGCGTCCTGCATCTCACCTCCGGCACGGACGACGGACAAAAGCAAAATCCCGCCGATTGAAATCTCGCGCGCGAAAAACACGCCGCAATCCGTTGACAACCGTCCCGAGGCGTTTTATATTATAGGCAAGAGGTCAACATGAACCACAACCGCAACACCTTCGCATACTTCTACTTTAAGGGCTTTTACATTTAGCCCTCTTTTCGGTATGCGCGGATAATCTGAACCCAATCAAAGACCGCCGTACCGTGGCGGTCTTTTTTATAGGTCACGGCGGCGTACGGAGCGAGTATGATAATCGTAATCAAAAACAATCCCAACAAAAAGCAAATGGACAACCTCGTCAAGTGGATAAAGGGGCTGGGGCTCGACATCCACATGAGCAAGGGCGCCGACACCACCATCATGGGGCTCATCGGCGACACCTCCGTGGTGGACGAGGACCTCCTGCGTTCGCTCGACATCGTGGAGAGCGTCAAGAGGATTCAGGAGCCCTTCAAGAACGCCAACCGCAAATTCCACCCCGAGGACACCGTCGTCGATGTCGGAGGTCGGCTGTTCGGCGGAGGGCATTTCACGCTGATTGCGGGCCCCTGCTCGGTGGAGAGCGAGAAACAGCTCCTCACCGTGGCGAACGCGGTCAAGGCGGCGGGAGCCGCCGTCCTGCGCGGCGGCGCGTTCAAGCCGCGCACCTCGCCCTACGCCTTCCAGGGTCTGCGCGCCGAGGGGCTGAAACTTCTCTCCCTCGCCAAGCGCGAAACGGGCATGCCGATATGCACGGAAATCGTCGATGTCAGACACATCGACCTCTTCGAGGATGTCGACCTGGTGCAGGTGGGCGCGAGGAATATGCAGAACTTCGAGCTCCTGAAAGAGCTCGGACGCACGGGCAAACCCATCCTACTAAAACGCGGCATGGCGGCGACCGTCGAGGAATGGCTCATGAGCGCGGAATACATCATGAGCGAGGGCAACCCCAACATCATCCTTTGCGAAAGGGGCATACGCACCTTCGAGCCCTACACGCGAAACACCCTCGACCTCTCCGCAATCCCCGTACTGCGCGACCTCACGCACCTGCCCATACTCGTCGACCCGAGCCACGCCTCCGGGCACGCGAAGCTCGTGTTGCCCCTGTCGCTCGCCGCAGTCGGCGCGGGCGCGGACGGGCTGGAAATCGAGGTTCACAACGACCCGCCGCACGCGCTGTCGGACGGCGCGCAGTCACTGCGCCCCGAACAGTTCGACGACCTGGTGCGACGCATAGATGTCATGCTCCCCGTCGTGGGCAAGGACCGCACGGTCTGAAAGGAGAAATATGAAGATAGGAATTGTCGGGCTGGGGCTCATGGGCGGTTCGCTCGGACGGGCGCTGGTCAAGAGGACGGAACACACCGTGTACGCAAGCGACATCGACCCCGAGGCGATGACGAAGGGCGCGTTGCTCTCGGCGTACCACGAGGAGCTGACCCCCGATAACGCGGGCGAGCTGGACATGCTCTTCCTCGCCGTCGTTCCGTCCGTCATGGACGGCATAATGCAACCCCTGCTCCCCCGCCTGAAAGAGGGCGCCCTGGTGAGCGACCTCGCGGGCGTGAAACGCCCCGTCGTCGCCCTCATGAAGGAGTGGGCAAAGGTGCGCCCCGACCTCAACTTCGTGGGCGGTCACCCCATGGCGGGCAGGGAGTTCAGCGGAGTCGCCCACTCCGTGGCGGGGCTCTACGAGGGAGCGTCGGTGCTCCTGGTGCCCGTCTCCAACACCATAGAATCCCTCGCCGCGCTCAAGAAGCTCTATCTCGACGCGGGTGCGGGCGGCGTGGTGCTCACCGACGCGGACACCCACGACGAGATGATTGCCTACACCTCGGAGCTTGCCCACATCGTGTCCTCCGCCTATGTGCGCTCGGAGTGCGCCGACCGTCATTACGGCTACTCCGCGGGCAGCTTCCGCGACATGACGAGAGTCGCGCGCATGAACTCCGCCATGTGGACGGAGCTTATGGAGGAGAATGCGGACTACCTTGCAAAGGAAGTGCGGGCGATGAGCGAGAGGCTCGCGGAATACGCCGACTGCCTTGAACGCGGTGACAGAGAGAAGCTCGCCTTGCTGCTCGAAGAGGGCAACCGCACGAAACTTTTCGTCGAAAAGGACAGGCTGAAAAAGCTGCAAAACGCACTTGACGGGGATTAACTCTCAAATGCGACGGATAAACCCGTTGTTTTGCAACAATCGGGCTTGATGCCGAAAGGAGAAGAGATGAAAATCACGGTGAAAACTTCAACGGGGTCGTACCCGGTAATCACGGGGAGAGGGCTGATTGACAACCTGCCCGAGCTTGCGCCCGTTTGCAAAAACGGCACGAAGGCCGTCGTCGTCACCGACGACAATGTCGCCCCGCTCTATCTCGGAAAGCTCCTCGCCGCACTCCCCGAAGGCACGGAGTGCTACGCAATCCCGCACGGGGAGTCCAGCAAGAACTGGGCACTCGCGGGCGAATTGCTGGAATGGCTCGCGGCAAAGAATTTCTGCCGCGACGACACCGTCATCGCGCTCGGCGGCGGAGTAGTCGGCGACCTCGCGGGGTTTGTCGCAAGCGTGTATATGCGCGGCGTGCCCTACATACAGGTGCCCACCACCCTGCTCGCCGCAATCGATTCCTCCGTCGGCGGAAAGACCGCAGTCGACCTCGAGGCGGGCAAAAACCTCACGGGCAGGATTTACCCTCCCGTCGCCGTCGCCATCGACCTCGACACCCTCGACACCCTCCCCAAATCCGAATGGAAATGCGGGCTGGGCGAGGCGGTCAAATACGCCGTTCTCGAAGGCGGCGAAATCTTCGACATCCTGGACGAGGGCGTCCGTCACGACAACCTCGAAAGGCTCGTCGACCTGTGTGTGGACGCAAAGCGCCGCGTCGTCGAGGCCGACGAAAACGAAAACGGAATGCGTCGCCTGCTCAACCTCGGGCACACAGTCGGCCATGCCATCGAAACGGAGAGTGCACTCGGGTTCCCGCACGGCGTCTGCGTTGCGATGGGCATAAGAGTCATCGCGCGCGCCTCCGTCAAGGCGGGTATGCTCCCCGCCGCCGATTACAAAAAGATCATCGACCTCATGAACAGATACGGCTTCCCCGAATGCCCCTATTCCCTGCGCTCCGTGCTCGCTCATGCGGCGCACGACAAAAAGATAGCGGGCGGAAAGCTCAACGCCGTGGTCATACGCGGCATAGGCAAGTGCGAAACAATGCCCCTCACCCGCGAAGAGTTGGAGGAATTTGTGTTGTGAAAGCAGTGATAGCCCGCTCCGAAGTGCGCGGCAGCGTGCCTGCCGTGCCCTCCAAATCGCACGCGCACAGGCTGCTCATCGCCGCCGCGCTTTCGCCCGCTCCCTGCAAACTGGTGTGCCCCGTAACCTCGCGGGACATCGACGCAACGGTGCGGTGCCTGAACGCGCTCGGCGCGCGTATCGAGCGCACGGCGGACGGGTTCGACATCACTCCCGTGGACAGGAAAAACCTTCCCCTCTCCCCCACTCTCGATTGCGGAGAGAGCGGCTCCACCCTGCGCTTCCTGCTCCCCGTGGCGTGCGCGCTGGGAGTAAAGGCGCGCTTTGTGGGTGAAGGCAGGCTCCCCTCCCGTCCCCTGGGCGGGCTCGCGGATTGCCTGACAGACGGCGGAGCTGAGCTCACCTCCGACCGCTTGCCCCTGACAACGGGCGGCAGGCTCGCGGGCGGAGAATTCCGCGTGCGCGCCGATGTGAGCTCGCAATATGTGAGCGGGATGCTCTTTGCGCTTGCCGCGCTCCGTCGCCCCGTCCGACTCGTTACGGAGGGCGACGAGGTGTCCGCAGGTTACACCGAAATGACTCTTTCCGTGCTCCGCCTCTTCGGGTGCGACGCGGTGCGAACCCCGTCCTGTTACAGAATCGACGGGCGCGCGATGCGCGCTCCCGCTCGGGTGAAAGCCGAGGGCGACTGGTCCGGGGCGGCGTTCATGCTCGCGGCGGGTGCGCTATGCGGCGATGTCACGGTGACGGGGCTTGACCCGACGAGCACCCAGCGCGACCGCGCGATAGCGGACATCCTGCGCGGAATGGGGGCGACCGTGACGGAGGGCACGGACTTCTGCCGTGCGACGGCATCACCCCTCCACGGGCTCGGAGTGGACATCACCGACACCCCCGACCTTGCGCCCGTCCTCTCCGTGCTGATGGCGGCGGCGAGCGGCAAGAGCGTGATGAAAGGCGTGTTGCGCCTGCGCGACAAGGAGAGCGACCGCCTGGCGGGTATATGCGACAATCTCGCCGCGATGGGCGTGAAGACCGAGCTTTCGGGCGACTGCCTCGCGGTGTACGGAGGAGGCCTGCACCCCTTTGCCGCAAAGGGCATGGGCGACCACCGCATGGTGATGTCGGCGGCTGTCGCCGCGCTCGCGTGCTCGGGCGAGGTCACGGACGCGGAAGCGGTCGGGAAATCCTACCCCGCCTTTTTCGACGACCTGAAAACTCTGGGAGGAAATGTGAATGAATCCCTTTGACAAATTGCATCTCGCCATATACGGCGAATCCCACTCGCCCGAGATAGGCGGCATTCTTTGCGGTCTGCCCGCGGGCGAGAGTTTCCGTCCCGAGGCCGTGGCGCGGCTCATGGAGCGCAGGAAGAGCGGCAAATATCTCTTTTCCACTCCCCGCCGCGAGGAGGATGCCGTCGTATGGAGCGGCGTCGTCGAAAGGGACGGCAAGCTGGAAATCGCGGGGGACATAGAGGCGAAAATCGTCAACGCCAACATCCGTCCGTCGGACTACTCCTACGCCGCGACTCCCCGTCCCTCGCACGCCGATTTCACCGCCTACGCGAAATGGGGCAAGGCGGGCGTCAAATCGGGCGGCGGCAAATTCTCGGGCAGAATGACGGCACCGCTCGTCGCGCTGGGCGCCGTTGCGAAGGAATTGCTCGCGGCGCGCGGGATAGCCGTCGAGGCGTACATCTCGGAGCTCGCGGGCGTGAAAGGAAGGAGCTTTGCCGAGGGCGTCCCCACCGTCGAAGAGGTGCGGGAGTGCCATGACGCTCCCCTGCCCATGCTTGCGCAAATCGGTCGCGCGACGGAAAGCGCAAGGGCGGCGGCGGAAAAGGGCGACAGCGTGGGCGGCATAATAGAGTGCGTGGTGTACTCGTTGCCCGCAGGCGTCGGCGACGCCATGTTCGGCGGGCTCGAGAGCAAGATTTCCGCGGCGGTCTACGCCGTGCCCGCGGTCAAGGGAGTGGCGTTCGGCGCGGGGTTCGACATCGCGCGGATGACGGGGAGCGAGGCAAACGACGCCTTTGTCATGCGCGACGGAAAGGTGCGTACCCTCACCAACAACTCCGGCGGAATCAACGGCGGAGTGTCCAACGGCATGCCCGTGACGGTGAGCGTCGCAATCCGTCCCACACCTTCCATATCCCTCCCGCAGAGGACGGTCAACCTGGAAACGGGCGAGGAGTGCGAAATCGTCGTGCGCGGCAGACACGACGCGACGGTGGTGCCCCGAGCCGTGGCGGCCGTCGAGAGTGCCGTCGCGCTTGCGGTGCTGGACGAAGTGCTGGTGCGTGAAGAAGAAATTGTCAAAACCGAGAGGTGAATATGATAGACGAACTGAGAAAAAAGATTGATTCCATCGACGACAAAATCGCCGCGCTTTATCTCGAGCGGCAGGACACCGTAAGGGAAATAGGCGAGGAAAAGGCGCGCACTCATTCCGCGGTGCTGGACCCCGCGCGCGAGAAGAAAATCATCGCCAGAGTGACGAAAACGGCAGATGACGAGCAGAAAATTTATCTTAAACGCGTGTTTGAGACAATTCTGGAAACTTCGCGCGCATATCAACGCCGTCTGGTCGCGCCCGTCACTCCGCTTTCGGACGAGCTGCGCCGCGTGCTCATGGAGGGCAAAAAGTACTTCCCTGTGAGCAGCACCGTCGCCTGTCAGGGCGTCGAGGGAAGCTACTCCTCGATTGCCGCCGACAAGCTCTTCGAGATTGCCGACATCACCTACTTCAAAAACTTCGAAGGTGTGTTCCAGGCAGTGGAAAAAGGGCTTTGCGACTACGGCGTGCTCCCCATCGAAAACAGCGCCGTCGGCAGCGTCAACGCCGTCTACGACCTCATGAAAAAACACCGCTTCTACATCGTCAGGAGCGTCAAGCTCAAGGTCTGCCATCACCTGCTCGCGAAAAAGGGCGTCCAGCTCAAGGACATACGCGAGGTCTTCTCGCACGAACAGGCAATCGGTCAGTGCGCCTCCTTCCTCTCCCGCGTCTGCCCCTCCGCCAAGGTCACGGCGTGCGCCAACACCGCAATCGCCGCCGAGGCGGTGGCGAACTCCGAGCGCAACGATGTCGCCTGCATCTCCTCCCGCAGCTGCGCCGACCTCTACGGCCTCGGCATACTGGAAAGCAACATCCAGGACAACGACTCCAACTACACCCGTTTCATCTGCATCAGCAAGTCGCTCGAAATCTTCGCGCCCGCAAACCGCATCAGCATCATGATGACTCTGCCGCACGAGTCGGGCTCGCTCAACCGGGTGCTCAACAAGTTCTCCACCCTGGGGCTCAACCTCACCAAGCTGGAGTCAAGACCCCTCCCCGGCACAGACTTCGAATTCATGTTCTACTTCGACTTCGAGGGGCAGATTGAAAACTCCGACACCCTCGCCCTCGTCGCGGAGCTGGACCAGGGCACGGAACAGTTCGTCTTCCTCGGCAGCTACTACGAGGTGATGGGATGAAATTCGGGCTCATCGGCAACCCGCTGGGGCACAGTCACTCCCCCCGCCTGCACAGGGAGTTCGGCACGGGCGATTACACCCTCCTGCAAATGGAAGAGGACGCGCTCGCCCCGTTCCTTGCCGCGCGCGAATTCGAGGGAGTGAATATCACCATACCGTACAAACGCGCGGTCATGCCCCTCGTCGACGAGCTGCACCCCACCGCCGTGGAATGCGGCGCGGTCAACACCGTGGTCAACCGCGGAGGAAAACTCGTCGCATACAACACCGACGCTTTCGGCATGCTGTTCGCGCTCCGCACGGCGGGCATCGGGCTTGCGGGCAAGAGCGTCGCCGTGCTCGGAAGCGGAGGCACATCGCACACCGCCTGCGCGCTCGCGAGGCGCGAGGGCGCCAAAAGCGTGGTCGTCGTGAGCCGCAGCGGACAGACGGACTACACCGCCATCTACGGGCACAAGGACCTGCAGGTGGTGATAAACACCACGCCCGTCGGGATGTACCCCAACGCGGAAGCAAGCCCGCTCGACCTCTCGCGTTTCCCCGCCCTCGAAGGCGTGTTCGACGCCGTGTACAACCCCCTGAACACAAGGCTCGTACAGCAGGCGAAATCGCTCGGGCTCCGCGTGGGAAGCGGGCTTCTGATGCTGACGGCACAGGCAAAGGCGGCGGCGACGCTGTTCCTCGGCGGAGAATACGCCGAGCCCTCCCCCGCCGACGAAGCGGGCAAGGACATCCTGCGCGTCTACGCCACGGTGCGCCGCGAGCTCACCAACATCGTGCTTGTGGGTATGCCCTCCTCGGGCAAATCCTCTCTCGGACGGCTCGTCGCGGACAAGCTCTCCCGCCCCTTCGCGGACACGGACGCGCTTGTCGAGGCGAACGAGGGAAAGGACATACCCTCGATTTTCGCCGCCGAAGGCGAAGCGGCATTCCGCGAGGCGGAGAGCCGCGCCGTCGCCGAGTGCTCGTCGAAAGGCGGCGGAGTGATTGCGACGGGAGGCGGTGCGCCGCTTTCGGAAAGAAACAGGCTCAACCTCAGAAGCAACGGTTTTGCGGTGTATGTACGCCGCGACACGGACAAGCTGGAAACGGAGGGAAGACCCCTTTCCCGCGACCTTGCCACACTCAACAGGATGTTCGCCGAGCGCGACCCCGTCTATGCGGCGTTTGCCGATGTGACGGTGGACAACAACGGCGACCTCGGGGAGTGCGCGAACCTGATTACGGAGCGTTTTTATGAAAATTCTTGTGATTAACGGGCCGAACCTCAACATGCTCGGCGTGCGCGAGCCCGAGCTTTACGGCAAGCGCGACTACGCCGCGCTCGTGAAGTTCGTCGAGGACCACGCAAAGGCGCGCGGCGCGCTTGCGGAGTGCTTCCAGTCAAACTCGGAGGGCGACATCGTGACCGCGATTCAACGCGCGCTCGGCCGCTTCGACGGCATTGTCATCAACGCCGCCGCCTACACGCACACCTCGGTTGCAATCCTCGACGCGCTGAAAGCCGTGGGACTGCCCGCCGTGGAGGTGCACCTCACGGACATCGACGCCCGCGAAGAGTTCAGACACCGCAGTTTCGTCACGCTCTATGCCGAGCACAAAATCTGCGGCAAGGGTTTCGACGGATATGCGGAGGCAATCGATTATCTCGTCGGGAAATACGGCGCCGAGGCGTGACTCTCCCCTCCCGTACATCAAAACGCGGGTTCTGCACACACTCCGAGAGGAGGTGCGTATGAAAAACAAAAAACCCGAAAGACGCGGCGCGCGCGGGATACCCGCTGGCGGCGCGGAGAGTGACAAACAGGTGAAAAAGGCGGGAGAATGGCCGAACGGCTGTTTCAACGGAGCGCGCGACGGCAAACTGCGTGTGCCCGACGAAGCCGAGGAGGAGTGACCGCCCGAAAAGCGTCTGCCGGTTGCGGCAAACCCGAAGCGGAATTTCGGGCAAAACCCACGGATTTCTATAACCGGGAAAACCGCATCGGGACGATGCGACACCGAAGTCAGATAAAAAATCAAAGCGAGATTTCAAAAAACGCCTTGCGGGAACGCAAGGCGTTTTTCGGTTGTTTACGCGGAAGACGCGCGACAGTGCTCCGTCGCGCTGGATTCCCGTCCCGTCGGGGAAGTTTTCGGAGTGGGCTCAAACCCCCGCGCAGTACTCGCTCAGGGTCGTCTCGGCAAGTATGCTGAGCTGGAGCTTGATGTCGTCCTGGGTGTAGTTGGGCTCGTCGAGCAACCACCACTTGATGAGGGAGATTATGCCGCCCGCAAAGAATTCCGCGAGAATTTCCGCGGGGATTCGGCTCCCGTCCTTGGGCTTTGCCTTGCTGAGCCTGTTGACGATGTTGTGCGTGAGTATCTCGTGCACCTTGTCGAAGACCAGCGCGCTGTCCGCCTTCATGATGATTGTCCTGAGGCGCTTGCGGTACTGGGCGAGGAAGGCGATGCCGAGGGACATCGTCTCGTTGTAGTAGGTGATGAGGTCGTTCTCGCCGTGTGCCTGTTTGACCTGCTCGTGAAGCCCGTACATGACATCGCTGATGCACTTGTCGAGGAGCTGATACTTGTCCTCGAAGTGGGTGTAGAAGGTGCCGCGATTGATGAGAGCCCTGTCGCAGATGTCGATGACGGTGATTGCACCGAAAGACTTTTCGTCCAACAGTTCGTAGAAGGCGTCCACTATCGCCTTCTGGGTGCGCTGGATGCGAAGGTCGGTTTTGTTTCCGTTCTTAGCCATGATTCCTCCGAATGTGTTTATGTTCCCCTAGGGGTTATTTTTTCAACGATTTTGCGAGCCCGCGGGCGGGGAGTTCCGCACGGATGCGGACGCCGCAGCCCTCCGAGAGCCTTGATTTCACCGTGTGCGCGAGCGCCGAGGCGAGCAGGACGGAGAGCAGGTCCTTTGCGACGAAGGGCACGGACACCGCAAGCGCGGCGGCGGAAAGGCTCGTGCCCGTCACGGCGGCGAACTGCGCCGTACCCAATGCGTGAAGAGCGACGATGCCGACGGCGACGCACGCCGCGCCGCGCATGCGCCCCGAAGTTTCGGACGCCGCGCCCGTCATTGCAGCAAGAGCGAAAAAGCCCCAGATGAACCCGCCCGTTGCGCCGACGAGCTTTGCCGCTCCGCCCGTGAACGAGGCGAACACCGGCACTCCGCAGACGCCGAGCAGGACATAGACGAACACGCACTGCAAGCCCTTCCCGAAGCCGAGGTAAAACCCGGCGAAGGCGATTGCGAATGTCTGCAAGGTGAGGGGTATGCCCGCAGGCATTGGTATGCTTATCTGTGACAAAACGGCGGTTAATGCCGCAAAAAGTGCGACATAAACCATGCTTTTTGTCCTTTCGAGCGTGTTGACGCTCCTTTTTCCCCTCATTTCGTCAGTGCCCTTTTTATTCTCTCAGCGGCCTCGTCGAGGTCGGAATCGGAGATGTTGACCGGCGGGGCGAAGCGCACCGTCCTGTCATGCGTTTCCTTGGCGAGCACGCCCTCTTCTATCAGGCGTTTGACATAGGGTGCCGCGGAGGTGAAGAACTCCACTCCGACGAGCAACCCGCGCCCGCGGACTTCCTTTATGTCGTCGTTGCGGATTTCACGGAGCTTTTCGGTGAACCTCGCTCCCTTTTCCCGCGCCATCTTCGGGTAGTCGTCGCGCACGACGATTTCCATCGCCTTGAGCGCGACCGCGCACGCGAGAGGATTGCCCCCGAATGTCGAGCCGTGCGAGCCCGGCTCGTAGACGCCCAGGATTTCCCTGTCGGCGGCAACGGCACTCACGGGCATAATCCCGCCGCCCAGCGCCTTGCCCAGCACATAGATGTCGGGGACGACATTCTCGTGCATGCACGCGAACATATCGCCCGTCCTCGCAAAGCCCGTCTGCACCTCGTCGGCAATCATGAGTATGCCCTTGCGCGTGCATATCTCACGCACCGCGGCGAGGTATCCCTCCGGGGGAATGATGATGCCCGCCTCGCCCTGTATGGGCTCCACTATGTATGCGACGGTGTCCTCCGTTATCGCCGCTTCGAGTGCCGCCGCGTCGCCGTAGGGCACAACGGTGAACCCGGGCGTGAAGGGTGAAAACCCGCGCCTCGCGTCGGGGTCGGTGCTCATGCTTATCACCGTGACCGTCCTGCCGTGAAAATTGTTTTCCGCGCACACGATGTGCTGTCTGCCCGCGGGCACGCCTTTGACGAACTCGCCCCAGCGGCGCGCCGTCTTGAGCGCGGTCTCCACCGCCTCCGCACCCGTGTTCATGGGCAGGACCATGCTCTTGCCCGTGAGCGCGCACAGCCGCTCGCAGAACTCCCCGAGCAGGTCGTTGTAAAACGCGCGGGAGGTCAGAGTGAGGGTGTGGAGCTGTCGGTCGGCAGCCTCCACGATTTCGGGGTGACAATGCCCGAAGTTGAGGGCGCTGTATGCCGAGAGCATATCGAAATACTCCCTGCCCTCCGCGTCATATACGCGCGAGCCCTCTCCCCTGCACACCACCACTTCCTTGGGGCTGTAGTTGTGCGCGCAGTAGAGTTCGGTCTTTGCTATGATGTCCTGCGTTGCGGTGACGCCGCTTTCAAACTCCATGCACATTTTCCTCCGAGGCTTTCGCCGCCTCCGCGAGCGTGATTTCGCGCGCGTAATCGAGCGCGATGTAATTCTTTATCCTGCGTTTCCCCTCGCGGCGCATGAGCTCCGCAATGAGAATCTTCGCCCTCTTGACGCCGACGGGCGACTTGACCTTGACGAACATCGGCGTGTCGGCGTACTTGGTCATCTTGCCGCGGTTGCGCTGGTGAAAGATGTTGTAGTCGAATTCCTCCGGCGGCAACGCCAACGCGATGCGCATCGTCCTGCCTATCAGCACTATGCGGACAATCCTCCTGCCCCGCCTGCGGAAATAATCGCCGCCGCGCACCACGCGCGAGCGCACGCCGCGATAGGACAGAAGCTCGTTTTTCAACGCGTTGTAAATCGCCTTGTTGCCGTCGTCGGCGGCAGCCAGCTTCTCGGAAAAGGAGAGCTTCCTCGCCCGCGCGTCCTCGGCGGGCTCGGGGGCGTCCTCCCCCTCCTCCTCACAGGCAAACACCTCTCGGAGCGACGGTGTGCTCCACTCTCCGCCCGGGACGAAATCCTCCCACGCGTCGTCGTCCGCTCCGTACGGGAGCCCGGCTTCGCCCTCATCGGTCACTTCTCGCTCGGGGAGGGGCTCGCCGCACTCCCCGTCGGGCGTGCGTTCCTCCTCTTCCCCCGCGCTTTCTTCGGGGATTATCCCCGCGCCTTCACACGGGAGTTCCCCGACGCTTTCCCCGTCGGGCTCATCTTGTGCGGTTTCCCGTGCGAGGGGTTGCTCCGCCGCCTCGGGCGATTGTTCTTTCGCCTGCTCCGAGGGCTGTTCGTGCGCGGAGGGTTCCTCCGCCGCGCGGACGGGTTCTCCGCCCTCTTCCGCTTCGTCCTCTTTCTCGCCGACCTCTTCCGCACCGACATCTTCCGCTTCGCTCCCGCGGCATACGGGTTGCGGCTCGGCTCCGCCCTGCGAGGTGCGCTTTTTGCCCAATAACGCAACAAGTGCCACTGTCTCTTATACACATCTCCGAGCCCACGAGACGTAGAGGAATCTCGTA
>USEV01000002.1 GCA_900553825.1 uncultured Eubacteriales bacterium | reverse complement strand
GTTGGGGAGGGTGGTGACGGACGACATAGCGAGCTACACGGGCGAGCCCCTCGCCGCGCGCGGCGAGAGGGTGACGACGGAGCTCGTCGAAAAGGTGCGCCGTCACGGCAAGCTCATGGAGCTGACGCTGAACTCCAGATGACGCGCGAGGACTTCCGCGGCGAGTTCAGGACGGCGAGGTTTGCGGCGGGAGTGGTGCTCGCCGTCATTGCCGCCGTCCTCGTTTTACCCGCGCTGGTCGCGTGCGACTCTCCCCTGCCCGCATACGAGGCGGAGTGCGACTTTTACGACATCACCCTTGACTACGACGGCGAACGCACCGTGACGCTGAAAGAGACCGTGATCACGAAAAACCGCACGGGCGACGCCTTGGAAAGCCTGGCTTTTCACCTCTATCCGAACGCCTTTTCGGAGCAAGCCGAAACCCCGCCGTACTTTGCCGCAGGCAAAGAGGAGTTCTTCCCCAACGGGGAAAGTTTTGGCGGAATCGAGGTTTTGAGTGTCGAAATCGACCGTCAAAGTGCGGATTTTGTCATAACCGGGGAAAGCGACACCGTCCTCGAAGTGCCCTGCGACATGGAGAACGGCGCGTCGGCGAGGGTGAGCATCGACGCCGTCGTGACTTTGCCCGAATGCGACGCGCGCTTCGGCGTGACGGAATCCTCGGTCAATCTCACGGGGTTTTATCCCGTGCTCTGCGTCTACGAAAACGGAGCCTGGCGCACGGACGGATATACCGCGGCGGGCGATCCGTTCTTTTCGCAGATTGCAAGTTACGCGGTGCGCGCAACCCTGCCCGAGAGTTTTTCCGTGGCGTGCTCCGGGAGCTTTGCCGAAAGCACCGATGGAGGGCGCAAGGTCGTCGGCATAACCGCGGAGCGCGTGCGAGATTTCGCCATGTGCCTCTCCGAGGACTTTTCCTCAATCGCGGACACGGTGACCGTCGGCGGACGAGATGTCGAGCTCCGTTACTGCTATCTCGACGACGACGCCCCCGCCGACACCCTGAATCTTGCGGCGGACGCGCTGTCGTTTTTCTCCCGCACCTTCGGCGACTACCCTTACGACACTTTCTCGATGGCACAGGCACCCGTGGGAGCGGGGGGAATGGAATACGGCGCATTCGTCGTGATCGACCCCGACCTTGCCTCCCGCGAGGAGCACGAGCGCACCGTCGTGCACGAGACGGCGCACCAGTGGTGGTTCGGCGTTGTGGGCTCCGACCAGCTGTTCTGCCCCTGGCTGGACGAGGGACTCACGGAGTTCACCACGGCATACTACTTCCTCAACTCGGGCGACAGAGAGGAATACTCGGCGGCGGTGCGTTCCGCATCGGAATATTATGCCGTGTACGCAAATATGCCCGAGGCCGTGGGCTTTGACGGGAGAATGAACAGGCACCTTTCCACCTATCTCTCCACGGGAGAATATGTGGCGGTGACATATTGCAAGGGGCTTGTGCTCTTCGACACCGTCTTCTCCCTGTGCGGAAAGGAAAAGACGGAGGCGGCGCTCCGAAATTATTTCTCCGCCAACGCATTCGGGATTGCCCGACCGCAGGAGCTCAAGGCCGCCTTTTCCGCGGCGGGCGCGGATGTGGGCTCGGTCATCGACGGCTTCACCGAGGACAGGGCGCGCCTTTGAGCGCGTAAAGCGCGGACGCATAAAAAAGGGGACGGCTTTCCGCCGTCCCCTTTGCGGTTTTACCGCAACTCATTTGACATAGTTCGCATCGGGATGGTTGCGCTTGACGACCTTGTATGCCTCGTCCGCGACTTCCCAGGTGTACTGCATATCTTCCTTGGTGAGTGCCGCGTTGATGAAGTGGTTGTGGTGCGAGGTGAAGAACACGCCGCGCTTGACGCACTCCGCGACCCATTCCTGGTGCAGGATGGTGGAGGGATAGTCGTTTTCCAGGCGCATGTAGAACATCGCGGGTTCGCCCGTTATCTTGAGGGCGAAGCCGTTGTCGCGTGCGACTTCCTGGAGCCCGTCGGTGAGCACCTTGCCCTTCTTGGCGTTCTCCTCGACTGCCTTGATCGCCTTTGCCTTCCTGATGGTGGCGATGCCGGCTGCGAAGGGCACCGCGGACAGCCAGTAGCTGCCGGTGTACATGATGTCGGAAGTGGCGTTCTTGAGCTTTTCGGCGCCGCAGATTGCCGACACATTGTAGCCGTTTGCGATTGCCTTGCAGAAGCAGGAGAGGTCAGCCCTGATGCCGTAGTGATAGTCACTGCCCTTTTCGTCGATTCTGAAGCCCGCGCGGACATCGTCGATGATGAGGAGGATGCCGTTCTCGTCGCAGATCTTGCGGATCTTCTGCCAGTAGCCCTCGGGAGGAAGCTCGTTGTCGATGAAGGTGGGATGAAAGTACGGCGTGGCGATGATTGCCGCAATCTGTCCGGGATACTTCTTGGTGAGCTTCTCAAACTGGTCGGGAGCGTTCCAATCGATGTAGAGGTTGTTTGCGATGTCCTCTTCGGTGATGCCCGCATAGCCCAGCTTCTGGGTCCAGGGAGCGACGCCGTGATAGTAGCCTTTGACGAGGACTATCTTCTTGCGGTTGGTGTAGGCACGCGCGATCATCGTGGCGAAGGAAGTGACATCGCCGCCGTTTTTGGCGAAGAATGCCCAGTCCGCCATGGCGATGGTGTTGACCATCTCTTCCGCGAACTCGACGAGGAGGTCGGAAGTGAGGGTGGCGCAGTTGCCCTTCTTGAGCTGTTCGATTGCCGCGGCGTCGACATCGGGGTCGTTATACCCGAGGAAGTTGGGGCCGTAGGCGCACATATAGTCGATGAAACGGTTGCCGTCAATGTCCCAGAAGTAGGAGCCCTTCGCCTTGGACATGAAAAGCGGATAGGAGCTGACGGGGATCATGCACCCTTCGGAGGGGCCGAGGTGACCGTAGATGCCCGCGGGCACGACCTTGAGGGCGCGCTTGAACATCTCCTGACTTTTGCTGACATCGTATATCTTCTTGGGTTCGTAATTGAGATTCATATTCTCCTCCTTAAGCGAGATAGATGCTGACCTGCGTGAGCAGTTTCGCCATCTGTTCGAGCATCTCGACATAACCTTTCACCTGGAACTGACCGGTGCCCATGCCGGTGAAGCTGGAGGTTTTGCCGTTCAGAAGGTCGTGCGCGAACTGGAGGTCGCCGAAGACCATGGTCGCGCGAGGCTCCTTGACCTTGCCTTTGTTGGTGACGAACTTGTGGTTCTTGACCGTGATGTTCATCGCAAGGTCGGTGCCGCCGACTTCGCACGCGATGACACCGTCGGGCATACGACGCGCGATTGCCTTGCCGACGAAGTCGCTGTTGGCGATTTCGCTCATGGCGTAGAACGCGGTGTAGGCGGTGAGGATGGTGTTTGTTTCAAAGTAAGCGGGGTCTTTGAGCAACTCTTCCTTCTTGTCGGGTTCGGGCTGGAGATAGTAGCTCAGCCTCTCCGCGAGTTTTGTGAACTGGTTGAGCAGGAAGCCGACCTTGAACACATTGTAGAAGATGGGGATGACCATCTTGGGCTTGCCCGTCTTGGGGTTCACGGGCGGTGCGATGAGGTTGTTGAAGTGCTCGGGAGAGGTGAAGTAAAGCTTGAGAGCGGATTTGCCCTTGCCTCTCGTGAAAGTGCACTCTCCGTTGCGGAAAGTGAGCACGGCAGAGCCCACCTCGGGGACATTGAATTCCACACCGAGATTTGCGTCCTTGATGAGATCCTTGGATACGGGATCCATTTTGCAAAGATCTTCTATGTTGCGCAAGACGGCGAACAGGTTGATCTTTGCCATTGTGACATTGTCCATAATTCCTCCTTAAGCAGCACGAAGAGCAAACCCCGCTCTATCCCAAGCCGCGTTATTTTGTTTACGAAATAATAATACTTTATCGCACGACAGGTGTCAATCGCGAATTTCTCCGGGTTGCCCGCCGCGCGAAGGGGTCACTTTCTTGCCACGGCTCTCTCCGCCGCCGCGACGATGTCGTCGACGGTGAGGTGGAACTTCTCGCTGAGGTAGGCCTGCTTGCCGACTTCGCCGAAGCTGTTGACGACGCCGATGAGCTCCATGGGCACGGGGCACTTGGAAACCGCGACTTCCGCAACCGCGCTGCCGAGGCCGCCGTTGGTCGTGTGGTTCTCGCAGGTGACGATTGCACCCGTCTTCTTTGCCGCCCTGACGATTGCGTCCTCGTCGACGGGCTTCCAGGTGTGCATATTGACGACAGCCGCCGATATGCCCTTGCCCGCCAGCACTTCCGCCGCCTCTTTCGCGCGCGACACCATTATGCCCGATGCGATGAGCGTGACATCCTTGCCGTCCTTGATCTCCACAGCCTTGCCGAGCTCGAAATCCAGGGAATCGTCAAACACCTTTTCCGCCTTCTTGCGGAACATACGGATGTAGACCGCGCCGGGATAATCGATTATCTGCGGCAGCGCCTTCTTGAGCATCGCGGCGTCCGTGGGCTCGAAGCACACCATCTTGGGGATGGCGCGCATGATTGCCATGTCCTCGAAGGGCATGTGCGTGCCGCCGTTTGCCTCCGCCATGACGCCGGGGTCGGAACCCACTATCTTGACATTGAGCTTGCTGTACGCCACGGAGATGAAGATCTGGTCGTAGCACCTTCTCGTCGCAAAGGGGGCGAAGCTGAACGCGAACGGGATTTTCCCGAAAGCTGCCATGCCCGCCGCGACGCCTATCATGTTTGCCTCGGCGATGCCCACATTGATGAACCTCTCGGGGAACGCTTCGAGGAAACATTTGGTTGCGTGACAGCTCATGAGGTCGGCATCGAGCACGACGATTCTGCTGTCTTTCTCGGCAGCCTCGACGAGGCCCGCCGCCATAACTTGCCTGATTTCTTTTTCGTCGGTCATATCAATACCTCCCCGTCTCTTTTCTCCACACCTCTTCGGGCACGGACATGCTGTGGCAGTTCGCAACGCCCTGGGTGAAGGAAGCGCCGTAACCCTTGATCGTGTCGAGCACTATCATGGACGGCTTGCCCTTCTGCGCCTTTGCCGCGTCGATTGCGTCGGAAATCGCCTCGATGTCGTGGCCGTTGACCTGCTGCACGAAAAAGTTGAACGCCTTCCACTTGTCCGCCACGGGCTCGAGCCCGTTGATGGAAGCCACGGGACCGTCGAGCTGCATCTTGTTGTAGTCAAGCAGCACGATGAGGTTGTCCAGCTTCTTTGCGGCGGCAAGCATCGTCGCTTCCCAGATCTGCCCTTCCTGGCTCTCACCGTCGCCGATGAAGCAGTAGATGGTGGCGGGGTTGCGGTCGATCTTGGCGGCAATCGCCATGCCGACGGCAGCCGAAAGCCCCTGCCCGAGCGAGCCCGCGGTCATGTCGATGCCGGGGGTCTTGTTCATGTCGCAGTGGGAAGGCAGGTTCGTGCCGTTGCGGTTGAGCGTCGTCATCCATTCCTTGGGATAGTATCCGAGGTCGGCGAGCACCGCATACATCGCGGGACCCGCATGCCCCTTGGACATGATGACGCGGTCGCGGTCCTGTTTTTTTGGATTTGAGGGATCGACATTCGCCTTGTCGTAATAGATCACCGTGAGCGCGTCCATGACGGACATCGCGCCGCCGATGTGACCCACGCCGAAATGCCCGATGATCTCGATTGCGTCGTCGCGGAGTTTACGCGCTTTGGCTGTCAAAAATTCCAGTTTTTCTTTCTGCATTTGACTTCCTCCTTATCCACTGCATTATAACATCAAAGAAAAACCATTTCAATAGAGTTTGAAAAAAAGTTCATAAATTAACGATTTGGAATATTTCCGTCTCATACGCGCACATTAACAACGGGTTCAAACCGTCACGGACGGCGGAAAAAGAAAAAACTCTGCGGCCGGCGGGACATAAAAAAAGAAAAGGTCGCGCACCGATAAATCGTTTTTCGCACAGTTCGAGCCTTGCGGCGAACAACAGAGCCTTTTCTTGCCTGACATTGTACATATCCGCGGATGGAATGTCAAGCGATTCTATCTTATGGAAGCGTGCGCGGAAGCGCGGGCGCGTGTAAAGGAGAACGGAATGCTGAAATTGTTTCTTATGTTGACTTTGGCGCTTGCGGGGGCAGGAATCCTGCCCTTTGCGACAACGGCGGAGGACGCCCGCGGAGCGTGCGACGCGACCGCGCAGGCGAGCGCGGAAATGCCCTCCGACGCCGAGAAAACGGATTGCTGCGGGGAATGCGGCTGCGGCGTCGCGGAGTGCGCGGCGTCGCCCTTCGGGGACTATATCCTCGGCAAGATAACCCCGGAATTCATCGCCGTCTACGAGGAGTGCGTGGCGGGTGCGAAAATCGTGACGGGCATGGACGAGAACGAGCTGGCGGCGCTTGCCGCCGAGCTCGGCGTCACGCCTCGGAAGGCGGTTGCGCTCATCATTTTGCGCGACCTCATGGGCAGGACGACCAAGGCGCCTCCCCTCACGGTGTTCGCCGAAATGGGCGATTTCGAACTCATGAAAACGGCAAAGAGGTGCGCAAAGGCTTATGCCGAAACCCTCACCGAAGAGGAACGGAAGGAGCTCAAAACGCGGTTCAAAGCCGTGTTTTGAGAAACAAAAAACGCGCGGCGTGCCGCGCGTTTTTTATCGTCAGTCTGCTTTGTAGGGCAGCAGTGCCATGACCCTCGCACGCTTGATTGCCGTCGCGAGCAGCCTCTGGTGACGGGCGCAGACTCCGCTCATTCTGCGGGGCAGAATCTTACCCTTCTCGGTGATGAAGCGGCGCAGCTTCGCCGCATCCTTGTAATCGATGCTGTCGGCGTGCTCGACACAGAACAGGCACACCTTCTTCTTGGGCGCTCTCTTGGGAGGGCGCGGGGCTTTTACTTCTTCGCTCATTTTAAGTTATCTCCTTGAAAATCAAAACGGAAGGTCGTCGTCAATGGGAGTGAGGTCGTCGAAATCCTCGCCCTTCTCCACGCTGTCCTCCCTGCCCTCTTCACTCCTGGTGGAGAGGAACTGGACTTCGTCCGCCGCGATTTCCGTCACATAGCGACGGCTGCCGTCGGGGGCGTCGAAAGTTCTTGTCTGGACGGAACCGCTGACTGCCGCCTTGCTGCCCTTCTTGAGGTAGCGCGCGCAGTTGTCCGCCTGCGCTCTCCAGACGACGACGGGAAGAAAATCCGTCTCCCTCTTGCCGTCCTTGGCATAAGAGCGCGACACGGCAAGGGTGAAACGGCAGTACTTGACGCCGCTACCCGTGGTGGAAAGCTCGGGGTCCCTTGTCAGATTGCCAATCAAAAACACCTTGTTCATATCTACTCCTTATCGCTCACTTTTTGAGTATCATCTTTCTCACGACATTGTCGTCGATGCCCATCTGTCTGTCGATTTCCGCCTGCGCAGCAGCGTCGCACTCTATGTTCATGAGGACATAGTAGCCTTCCGTCTGCTTGTTGATCTCGTAGGCAAACGCCCTCATGCCCCACTCGTCGGTGGAAATGAGCGTTCCGAGTTTTTCAACCAGCGCGTTGTACTTTTCGACGACCTGTTTTTTGCGGTCATCTTCGATGTCGCAACGAATAATGTAGAGAATCTCGTAATTATTCATGCTTTACCTCCTTTTGGACTTCAGCCCCTTGCGGGGAAGGATTAGCGTCCCGCCTGTGCGGAATCGCTTGACTATAATAATATATAAAGGAGTTAAAGTCAAAGAAAATTCCGAATTTTCCGCGAAAATTCCGCGCAAACCGCGTCAAATCAGTTTTTGAGCTCCTCGATGAGCCGCGCGATTTTCTTTTTCGCGCCGTAAATCACATTGTCCACCTTCTTGACGGAAATGCCCAGCTTTTCGGAAATCTCCTTGTAGGGCATGGAGGCGAGATAGAGCCTGATGACATTCATGTCGTTCTCGCCGAGCGCGCGGGAAAGCGCATCGTAAAATGCCTCCTCCGCTTCCTTTTCGATGTAGTACTGCTCGGGAGAAAGCTCCGGCGACGCCAGCTCGCCCAGGGAAACGCCCCCCTCCGCCGCGTCGTCGTCCTCTATCCTCAACCCATCGTTGATGAAGGAATTTTTGCCCGCCGACGCACTGCGCACCGCGTCTATCATTCTGTTGCGGATGCAGGCGGACGCATAGGTGGAAAACTCCGCCCCCTTCTCCGGCTTGAAATTCCGCACCGCGTAAAGCAGGGCGATGAGCGCAATCTGAAAGAGGTCGTCCTCGTCGCCGCCCGTCAGAAAATAGGAGCGGGATATGCCCTTGGCGAGCCCCGTGTGCCGCTTGACCAGCGCGCTTTCCGCAAGCGCGTCGCCCTCCTGCGCGAGGGCGGCGAGTGCGTTGTCGTCCAGCTTGTCGTACTCTTTCATGAGCGTTGCCTCATTGCCTCGTAAAGCATGACCCCCGCCGCGACCGACGCGTTGAGGGAATTGATTTTGCCCTTTTCGGGAATGGTGACCACATCGTCGCAAAGCTCGCGCGTAAGCCTCTTCACACCCTCGCCCTCGCTGCCCACGACGAACGCTGTGTTTGCGGTGAAATCCGCACATTTCGGGGCTTTACCGCCGAAATCGCACGCGTAAACCCACACATTGCGCTCCTTGAGCTCGCGGATGGCATCGTTGATGTTGGTGACTTTCGCAACGGGCAGGTGCTCCGTCGCGCCGCTCGACACCTTGACCACCGTGTCGTTGACGCTCACATTCCTGTGCCGCGGGATGACCACTCCGTGCGCGCCCATGCACTCCGCGCTCCTGATGATTGCGCCGAGGTTGTGAGGGTCGGTGATGCCGTCGGTGAGCACCATGAGCACATTCTCGCCCCTGCTCTTCGCAAGCTCGAAGATGTCGTCTACGGAGGAATAGGAAAAGTCGGTGACTTCCGCCGCCACGCCCTGGTGGTTGGCTCCGCCCGCCAGCCGCTCGAAAGCCTCCCTTTCGAGATATTTGACGGGCACTTTGTTCTCCTTCGCCGCGCCGAAAATCTCGCCGATTGCGCCGCCGCGCTCGCCCTTGAGAAGGTAAAGCTTTTCAACCGTCTTGCCCGCGCGGAACGCCTCGCGCACGGGATTGCGCCCGTAAATCAACATCTTTCGTCCTCCGCCGTCATCACGAGAAATTCCGTCAGCCTCTCGGTCTGCCCCGTGAGATAGAGATACCCGAACACCGCTTCCAGCCCGCTGGCGCGCCTGTATTCCGCAATGTCCGCGTGCTTTGCCGATGTCTGTATGCGGCAGTTGCGCGCCCTGCGGAATATGTCCGCCTCGTCCTCGTCAAAGAGGGGGACTATCCTCTCGCTCGCCGCCGCCTGCGCCACGGCGGAGATGTGCCCCGTCACCTCCTTGTGCAGCTTGCCCGTCTTGCTCTCGCTGCCGACGGTGACCGCGGTGCGCATGAAAAGCGAGTGCACCGCGTCCCCCACAAACGCCAGCGACATGGGGTGAAGCTTCGCCGCTTCCTCTCGGGAAACGGGGTTTCGGAGGGCGAAAATCGCGTGTTCGAAATCTCTCATAGCATCAATATATCACATATTGCACTTTTAGGCAAAACATAATCCCCGATTGTGCGCAACCAGTGCGGACGGCGTAATAAAAGATGCTCGCCTGCCCTCCACGGGTTGCGCGCGGGCACCGTTTCGGATATAATGCCGTTATGGCTAAGACATACCGTACGGCAAAGCGCAACCTTTTCATCTTCATCGTCGCGGTCATCCTCGTCATCGTCGTGGCGGCGGTGATAATCTATTTCGCGGCACCCGATGTGTTTGACAAAATCCTCGCCGCATTCGACGACAAATCCCAGTCGCAAGGCACAACGGACCCGCCCCTCGTCCGCGGCGAAGGCGAACTCATGGTGCACTTCATCGATGTCGGACAGGGCGATTGCATCCTCATCCTCTTCCCCGACGGGAAGGACATGCTCATCGACTGCGGCAACAAGAGCAGCGGATACGATTTCGAGGAAACCGCCGAGTACCTTGCCACCTACATTCCCGACGGACAACTCGATTATCTAATGCTCACACACGGTGACGAAGACCATGTGGAATACATTGACGAAGTGATTGAGGCTTATGATGTAGGCAACATTTTTATGCCCGATGTCAAATCCGTTCCAAGCGGCACCTCTTCATCGGATAAATATCAAGATCAAATTGACGCCTTGAGTAGAGATAAACTTGCTTTGTTCAATGACCCAGATACTCTGTCATCCAATGTTTATGCGGAATTTTTCATAGCCGCGCTTACGGAACCCGACTGCAACATCTACCTCAATGTGGACCCCGACGAGAACACGAACGCCATCGTGATCACAGACGACGGCGTGCAGGACCCCGCCGCCCCGGACACCGACGCGACCTACCGTCTGACCTTCTACTGCCCGACGCAGGAGTATTACGACGAAAGCAATCTCGGCAGCGCGGAAAAGAAAAACGCCATCTCTCCCATCGGCATACTCGAATACAACGGCTTCCGCCTGGTGCTCACGGGCGACAGCAACGAAATCAACGAGCCGACCTTTGTCGAGCGTGTGGGCGACAACCTCGACTGCGATGTCCTCAAAGTCGGACATCACGGCAGCGAGACCTCGTCGACGGAAGAATTCCTTGACGCAATCGATTGCGAATACGCCGTCATAAGCTGCAACGCCGAGGGCAACACTTTCTATCATCCCCGTCAGACCACTCTCGACAGATTCATCGACCGCGATATGACCATCTACCGCACGGACAACAACGGCAACATAGTGCTCACCGTGCGCGACGAGTCGGATTTCGAATTCACTTGCGAGGTTCAGTCCACGCAGGAACAGAACGAAGACGGTTGGACGGATGAGGAAATCGACGAAGCGAAAGGCGAGTGACCCGTTCGCATTGCGGCGCGGTTTTGCCGCAAAACATAATTCAGACATCAAAAAACGGCGCATAAAGCGCCGTTTTTGTTGATTCGGGATTTCCCTCTCAATAGCTCTTTGCGAAGTACACGACCTTGGTTGCGGGTTTGCCGCAGCACACGCACCTGTCGCCGACGGGGGTCTGGTCGAAGGGAAGCACTCGGGCGCTTGCGGCGGTCGAAGCCTTGATTTCGTCCTCGCAGTCGCGCGAGCCGCACCACATCGCCTTGACGAAGTTCTGCCCGTCAAGCGCCTTTTCGAATTCGTCCATATCCTTGCACGCCACGATGTGCGAATGCAGAAAGTGCGAGGACTGTGCAAACATCGTCTTCTGGATGTCGTCGAGCAGGTCTTTCACCGTCGTCGCAACCTCGGAGAGTGCGATTGTGCCCTTTTCGTGCGTGTCACGGCGGGAGTACACCGCAACGCCGTTTTCTATGTCGCGGGGGCCGATTTCCAGGCGCAGAGGCGCACCCTTCATCTCCCACTCGTTGAACTTCCAGCCCACGGACTGCTCTCTCGCGTCCACTTCGACGCGGAAGCCCGCTTCCCTGAGGGCGGCGGCGAGCTCCTCCGCCTTTTCGATGACGCCCGCCTTGTGCTGTGCGACGGGGATGACCACAACCTGCACGGGCGCGACGCGGGGCGGGAGCTTGAGCCCCCTCTGGTCGCCGTGCGCCATGATGAGCGCGCCGATGAGCCTGGTGGAGACGCCCCAGCTGGTCTGATAGGGATTCTTGAGCTGACCGTCGCGGTCGAGATAACGGATTTCGAATGCGGAGGAGAAGTTCTTGCCCAGGTAGTGCGAAGTGCCCGCCTGCAAGGACTTGCCGTCCAGCATCATTGCTTCCATGCCGTAGGTGTCAACCGCGCCCGCGAATTTCTCCTTCGCGGTCTTGACGCCGGTGAGAACATCGATTGCAAGCACATTTTCCATGAACTCGCGGTAGACTTCCAGCATCCTGAGCGTCTCTTCGCGCGCCTCTTCCTCCGTGGCGTGGAGGGTGTGCCCTTCCTGCCACAGAAATTCGCTCGTGCGCAGAAACGGGCGCGTCGTCTTTTCCCAGCGCACCACATTCGCCCACTGGTTGATGAGCATGGGCAGGTCGCGGTAGCTCTGCACCCACTTGGAGTACATATCGCAGATGATGGTTTCGGAGGTCGGACGCACGACGAGCTTTTCCTCGAGCTCCGTGTTGCCGACATGCGTGACGAGCGCAACCTCGGGGGCGAAACCTTCCACATGCTCCGCCTCTTTCATGAGGTAGCTCAAAGGGATGAACATCGGGAAGTACGCATTCTTGTGCCCCGTCGCCTTGAAACGGCGGTTGAGCTCCTCCTGGATGTGCTCCCAGATTTCGTAGCCGTAAGGACGGATGACCATCGTGCCCTTGACGGGACCGTAGTCAACAAGCTCCGTCTTGAGGATGACATCGGTGTACCACTGCGGAAAATCCTTTTCGATGTCCGCAATCTCTTTCACAAAGCGGTCGTCTTTCTGCATCTTTCGGGGCGAGGTCAGATGTCCTCGTCGTCCTCCTCTTCGTCTTCGTCCTCGTCTTCGTCGTAGTCGCCCTCGTCGAAGTCGGTGATGGACTCGTCAAAATCGTCCGGCTCCTCGGAGGATTCGTCCTCTTCGTCCTCGTCCCTCTCTTCCTCTTCCTGCAACATGGAAAGGGAAATCTCGTCGCCTTCGTCGAGCACGGTCGAGTCGTCGTCTTCGACAAACTCCTTCCACTCTTCGTCCTCGTCCTCACCCTTGTCGGCCTTCTTGTTCTGTTGGTCGAGCTTGCAGGTCGGACAGACATCCTCGTCGTCGGCAAGATAGTTCACCTTGCACACGGGACAGATTCTCTCCTCGTCGAAACTGCTGTCATCGTCGTCTTCGATGAGGTTGATGGAGCTGGCTTTGCCCATCTCTGCCTTGCACACTTCGCAAAGCTCTTCTTCAACCGGAATCCAGTTCAGGTCACAACGCGGACATTTCTTGTATTTTGCCATTCGCTTCCTCTTATAAAACGAATTTTTCATATATTATATTGAGATAACCGTGATATGTAAACTGTTTTCGCGCACAATTTTTTCAATCGGCGGAAAACACTTGCCATTTTTTTTAGTCAATGCTATAATGCGGGAGCTATGGGGGCGTGGCTCAGGTGGTAGAGCGATGCGTTCGCAACGCATAGGTCAGGGGTTCGAGTCCCCTCGTCTCCACCAAAACGGACATCAAAAGATGTCCGTTTTTTTTGTTGCAAATCCCCAATTTCCCCAAAATCCCTCGATGACACCCCGAGGGGACTTGCAGGCGTTTTTCGCCCGCCCGCACTTCCGTGCGGCGAACCCCTGGCTCCGTCAGGGCTGACGCGACGGCGGCAAGCGCACTCTCCCGTGTGCGCATCAGATTGCCGCCTCCCGCTGTTCCGTCGCGCTTCTGCGCTCCTTACGAGTCCCCTCGTCTCCACCAAACGAAACCTAAAACGAACCACTTTGAGTGCAAGTCGTTTTAGGTTTTTTCTTTTGCCGCTGTGTTTTAAGGTGCGATTTTGAGCCGTTTCGGAGCTGTCCGAGGCGTGGCGTGCGGAGTTGTTTTCGCTCCTCGCAAAAGCGGAAATATCCTACTGCAATCATACCCTCAGAGGCGTATGCCGCGTTTGAGGTCGAAAGTGAGATTGCCGTTTTTGCCGTCGACGGTGTAGTCGATACTGATGACCGAATCGGTGACGAAACGCGCCATCACGATTTCGGCTTTCGACCTTGTTACCGTTTCGACGAATATCTTTTTCTGTTCCTCTGTGTAATCGGCAACGAAGTCCGAGACGAACAGGAGATTGCCGCAAAGGCTGTTGATGTCGGCGACTATTTCGCGTTCTTTGAGGGCCATTTTGACGTTGTTGTCGCGGAGAATGAAAACGTCGGGGTCGTTGAGCCACGCTCTTCCGTCGAGGTGACGTCTGAAAATGGTGTTCTGCAGGGCGTGCTGCGTGGAAACGTCCTCGCGGTGCATAGGTTTGTTGCTCCACTTCAGACCTATGTCCGCGCCTATGCGCATAAAATCGACTTTGCCGAAGGACGGGGCAAGGGGAGCGCCGCAGCCGAGGACGATTTTATCGCCGCAACATTCGCGAATGAGGTCCATAGCGTCGCACATAATTTCTCCGCGGCTCTTGTTGTGCATAGGATACATACAACAGGCGTACAGAAAGTCGAGTTTGACCATATCGAAGCCCCATTCGTTGAGCACGACGTCGAAAACCTTTTTGATGTAAGCCCGCGCTTCGGCGTTGTATATGTCCAGGGGATAGAAGCCGCCCCAGTTTGCGCCCGCATAGCGGCACTTGCCTTTTTTGTCCCTGGCGAGCCAGTCCTTGTGCTGCTTATATATGTGAGATTTAGGCGTCACGCCGAACGGCGCAAGCCAAAGCCCCGCAAGCATACCGGTGGAGTGGACTTTGTCCACGATGTATTTCATTCCGCGGGGGAACTTGTCTTCTTTGATTTCGAGCCAGTCGCCCACGGTGCGCTGATACCCGTCGTCTATCTGAAAAATGTCGATTTTGGTGTCGATTTTCGACATCGCCTCAAGGTCGCGGACAACGATTTCTTCGGTTACCGCCTCATAGTAGTTGTACCAGGTGGTGTAGCCGCAACTTCTCTTGACCCGAGGCTTCGCGATGTTCATCATAGCGAAGTACTCGTCGAAAACCGCGTCATAGTCTCCTTTCAGGGTGGCAATTTCGAGAACGACTTTTTCACTGTCGAAAAGCACGCCCTCGAGGTCTTTTTCCATTGTCACGGTGCAGTTGTTCGTATTGTAGGTTATGAGGGTGTAGCCTGATTTTTCCGAGAGCGAGCCGATGAGACGTATGTCCCTGTCCTTTCTCACGTAGCCGTAGGAATAACCGTAGAAAACTCCGTTTTGCTCGGGATACTCGTGCCAGTACAAATCGCCTGCGGCGTAAAGCCCGAGGAATTTGTATTTGCTCTTGGGAAAGCCGAGGAATCGGGGACGGAATTCGTCCATTTTGTCGTCGGGAGCATATTCCTTCGTAACCGTCCAACTTTGATATCCGTTTGTGAATATGCGCTCGTCTTTTCCGAATTCGTAAGGCATTACGATTGCAAATTTCTCGAATTCCACCGCGGCGCGGGGTTTCAGCGTGACTTTGACGAGTTTTTCGCTTTCAACGACAGATACGGAAAAATCATCGTTGACGGGATTGTCGGTTCGCTTCCGCGTGCCGTTGACTTTGTAGACGAAATCAAAACCGAATTTCATAATTTTATCCTCCGATTTTCACGCTTATATGCTAACACAACAATATCGTTTTTGCACTCACGACTTGTCATATCGGAGAATATTTTCACTTTGAGCGTGGAAGTTGAAAAAAAACGACGATATTGCATTAATTTGTATACAGCAAGAATGAGGTGTGATATGATACAGACTATTATACCGTTGAGAGATGTGAAAAGTTATAATTGTCATGTGTGCATGAATAGGAGAAAAATAGATGAATGATATTTATATAGGCGCTTTAACAACGACATATACCGCTCTAAAAAAACAGGTCGAAGCGAAAGATTATGAAGCAAATTATAAGGAGTGCTTTTACGCTATTGGCACTATGCTACACTGGTTACTTGATGTCGTTGAGCGATTGTATGATGACAAATCAAAATATTGTGAGTTTAGATTTGTTAATAATCAGCTAAAACACAATCATAATATCATTGTGCTTCACGCGCTTGAGGGTGGATTATTTTTTCCAGAGGAAGGCATTCCATTTGGAATAACCAATGATGACGGAACGATTGAACCCAACTTTGCTTTCCCTGCATTTGAGCTAGTTTGGAAAAAAATTTTCCCTGCCGAGATAGAGCAACGATATAAAGATAATAATGATCCCAAGAATGTTAAGTACATTAAGCAGTACATGGCTTATCAAACAAAACTAGAGAACAAGAACATTTTTGAAACATTTACCGCCGCATACGAAGACATTATAAACGAGTTACGACATAGCTGAAGTGCGAATCAAGTGCGCCACTACAAACAGTCCCCACAGGATTACTGTAAAATTGAATTGCAATCGATATAGAGATAAAGAATTCGTTTTAGGTTATTACTTCTCCACCAAAACGGACATCGGAAGATGTCCGTTTTTTTTGTTGCAAATCCCTAATTTCCCCAAAATCATTCGATGACGCCCCGAGGGGACTTGCAGGCGTTTCTCGCCTGCCCGCACTTCCGTGCGGCGAACCCCCGGCTCCGTCAGGGCTGACGCGACGGCGGCAAGCGCACTCTCCCGTGTGCGCATCA
>USEV01000001.1 GCA_900553825.1 uncultured Eubacteriales bacterium | reverse complement strand
GCTCCGCCTTACGCGCCTCTTCGAGCGCGCTCCGCGCGCAGTCAGATTTGCTCCGCCACCCGCGCAATGTCGTCGTGGATTGCAAGCGTCGCTATGCTGTCGCGCTCCGTCCTGCTCTTGTTGATGAGCACCAGCTCATCGCCGTTGAAGCAATCGGGCAACGACGCCGCGGGATACACCGCAAGCGATGTGCCCGCAACGATGAGCACATCCGCGCGGGATATGTCGTTCACCGCGCCCTCAATCGTGTCGGTGTCCAGCCCCTCGCCGTAAAGCACGACATCGGGACGCACCACCCCGCCGCACTTTCTGCACACGGGCACGCCCTCGGAGGCGACGATGTAGCCGAGCCCGTACTTCTCGCCGCATTTCATGCAGGTGTTGCGATGCACGCTGCCGTGCAACTCCCACACCCGTTTCGCTCCCGCCGCCTGGTGCAGACCGTCGATGTTCTGCGTGACGGTGGACAGCAGCTTGCCCTCCCTTTCAAGCTCGGCAAAACGCAGGTGCGCGGCGTTCGGGCGCGCCGAGGGATAGAGCATCTTGGACTTGTAGAACTTGAAGAAGAGCTCGGTGTGCATGGTGAGGCAGGAGTGCGAGAGCATATATTCCGCGCTCATGCCCGCGAATTTGCCCTCGTAGATGCCGCCCTCGCTTCGGAAATCGGGTATGCCGCTCGGCACGGAAAAGCCCGCCCCCGTGAAGAGAACGACGCGTTTTGCCCTTGAAAGGATTGCTTTGAGCCTTGCTATATCGTCGTTCATGGCGGATTCACTCCCCTTTTTCTCTTTCAGGACGCGCGCGTCACGCGCTCCCCGTCCACATCAAAGTTTACCCCCGCGCACACGACTTTGCAAGGGATAATCCCTCACATTCGGCAAATCGTTTGCTTTGCGGGCGGGATTGGGAGTAATATGTGAGTGACACTTCATGAAACTCCGTGGGAGGAAATATGTACAACGAGAAAATGTACGGGCTCGGCAGTCACCGTTCCGTGATCAGGGAGCTTTTCGAATTCGGCAAAAAGAGAGCGGCGGAAGTCGGCGCGGACAAGGTGTACGACTTCTCGCTCGGCAACCCCAATGTCCCCGCCCCGGACTGCGTGAAGGCGGCAATCGAGGAATGCCTCGCCATGCCCGACAACACGGTGTTGCACGGCTACACCTCGGCGCAGGGCGACGCGGCGGTGCGCGCGACGATTGCCGAGCACATCAACAGGACCTACGGCGCGGGCGTGAGCCCCGATGCCATCTACATGACCGCGGGCGCGGCGGCTTCGCTGACCATAACGCTCAACGCGTTGAACGAGGGCAGGGACGAATTCGTCCTGCTCGCCCCCTTCTTCCCCGAATACACTGTGTTCACCGAAGCGGCGGGCGGAGTGCCCGTGGCGGTGCCGTTCGACAGCGCGACTCTCGCGCCCGATTTCGTGGCGCTGGAAAGAGCAATCACGCCGAGGACGAAAGGCATCATCGTCAACTCCCCCAACAATCCCTCGGGCACGGTGTACTCCCTCGACACCCTCGAAAAAATCTGCTCCCTGCTCACCGCAAAGAGCAAGGAATTCGGCACGCATATAGTGCTCATCGCCGACGAGCCCTACCGTGACCTGGTGTACGGCGATGTCGAAGTGCCGTATCTCATGAACCTCTACCCCGACACGGTGGTGTGCATGAGCTACTCCAAGTCCCTCTCCCTGCCGGGCGAACGCATCGGATACATCGCGGTGTCACCCGAAATGCACGAGGGCGCGGGAGTGTATGCCGCGATATGCGGAGCGGGTCGCGCGCTCGGATATGTGTGCGCGCCCAGCCTGTTCCAGCGCGTGGTTGCGAAGTGCGTCGAAGCAAAGCCCGACCTTGCGGCGTACGAGCGCAACCGCAACCTCATCTACGACTCCCTGACGGAAATGGGCTACGATTGCGTGCGCCCCGACGGAGCGTTCTACCTCTTTGTCAAAGCGCTTGAACCCGATGCCAACGCCTTTGCCGACCGCGCAAAGGAGCTGGGGCTGCTCATCGTCCCGGGCGACAGCTTCGGCGCAAAGGGATATGTGCGCATCTCCTACTGCGTGAGCTACGACATGATAAAGCGTTCACTCCCCGCATTCCGCGAGCTCATTGACTCCTACAAAAAGTAATTCCGCCCGATAACATCCAAAAAAACATCGAAAAAGCCCCGCCCGACTGCTCCGTCGGCGGGGCTTTTAGTATGCTGTCCCGCGCGCTTTTTCCGTGCGCGCCGTCGGCTGACGGCGTTCGCCTTCTCGCCTCGGCGCGGGGTTTCGGGTTGCAAGGCGCGTCCGCCGCCCGCGCGTCGGAATCACCGCACCTCGGTGTTCACGATGTCCTTGCAGGCGTCTTTCGCCCTGTTCAGGAACTCCTTTGTCGGCGAAGGCAGACCCATGCCGTGGTCGACATAGGGTTGCAGATAAAAGATTTTCGCGCCGCGGATTTCCTTTGCCGCCTCGACGATGTCCTCGATTTCGAACTGCGGGATGACCGTCATCCTGAACTCGTACGGGATTTTGTCCTGGGCGATGAGATACGCCGCCGTCTCGCGGAGCTTTTCCGCATTCCACATCCTGTTGGGCGTGACCTTCTCGCTCTTGTCGAAGGGCGCCTTGATGTCCATTGCGACATAGTCGAAAAGCCCTCTCTCGACGCCCTCCCTGACCACCTCGGGGCGCAGACCGTTGGTGTCGAGCTTGACCTGCATACCCATGTCCTTGAGCTTTTGCGCGAACTCGAAGAGGTCGGGTTGCAGAGTGGGCTCGCCGCCCGAAATCACCACGCCGTCGAGGAGGGGATTGTTGCCGATGCGCTCGAGGATGGCGTCGTCGGAGAGGAATTCCTTGGTGTCCAGAATCTCGGCGTTGTGGCAATACCAGCAGCGCATATTGCACCCGCCGACAAAGACGATTGCGGCGATGTTGCCGGGGAAATCCACGAAGGTGTTGGGGTTGTATCCCGCTATTCTCATGATGGTGCTCCTTTGAAGCGTGCTTCACAAGATGCAAAACGGACGGTTAAACCGTCCATTTTTGCATTGTAAACCGCTTGTTATCAAAGTTTGACGGATTTGAGCTGTTCGGGCTTGAGCTCGTACTTGACCCTCTCTCTCCACTCTTCCTTCTTGCCGTTGTTGAAGTTCTGCACCGGGCGGAGATAGCCGACCACGCGGGTGTAGACCTCTGCGTCCGCGCCGCACTCGGGGCAGGTGAAGTGCTCGCCGTCGATGTAGCCGTGGTTGGGGCAGACGCTGAATGTCGGAGTGATGGAGATGTAGGGCATCTTGGAGGTCTCGAACACCTTCTTGATGAGCTTCTTCGCGGCGTTGATGTCCTTGACGCTCTCGCCGAGATAGAAGTGCTGCACCGTGCCGCCCGTGAACAGCGACTGGATTTCGTCCTGCAATCTCACCGTCTCCATGATGTCCTCGCCGAAGCCGACGGGGAGCTGTGCGGAGTTGGTGTAATACACATCCTGTTCGCCCGCGGTGACGATGCCGGGATAGTACTTCTTGTCAAGCAGGGCAAGACGGTAGGAAGTGCCTTCGGCGGGCGTCGCCTCGAGGTTGTACATATGACCGGTCTCCTTCTGGAACTCGACCATGATTTCGCGCATATAGTTCATGACGCGGATGGAGAATTCCTGCCCTTCGGGGGTGGAGATGTCCTTGCCCATGAAGTTGACGCACGCCTCGTTCATGCCGACGATGCCGATTGTGTTGAAGTGGTTGGACCAGTACTCACCCGTACGCTCCTTGACGCCGCGGAGGTAGTGCGTGGAATAGGGGTACAGACCGCGCTCGGACTGCGCCTCGACTATCTTACGCTTGATTTCGAGAGAGGTCTTGGCGATGATTGCCATGTGACGCACTCTGTCGAGGAACTCGCCCTCGGTCTTGCTGAGGTAACCGATGCGGGGCAGGTTGATGGTGACGACGCCGATGGAGCCCGTGAGGGGGTTGGAGCCGAAAAGACCGCCGCCGCGCTTCCTGAGCTCGCTGACATCCAGACGCAGACGGCAGCACATACTGACGGCGTCCTCGGGGTTCAGGTCGGAGTTGATGTAGTTGGCAAAGTACGGAATGCCGTATTTGCAGGTGATTTCCATGAAGGCGTTGACGACATCGGAATTCCAGTCAAAGTCCTTGGTGACATTGATGGTGGGGATGGGGAATGTGAACACCCTGCCCTTGGAGTCGCCCGCGAGCATGACATCGCAGAACGCCTTGTTGAAGATGTCCATCTCCTTCTGGAACTCCTTGTAGGTCTTGTCCTTGTACTCGCCGCCGATGACAACGGGCTGGTCCGCGAGAGTGCGGGGCACCTTGATGTCGAAGGTGAGGTTGGAGAAGGGGCACTGGAAGCCCACCCTCGTGGGGACATTGATGTTGAACACGAACTCCTGCAAGCACTGCCTGACCTGCTCGTAGGTCATGTTGTCGTAGTAGATGAAGGGAGCGCAGTAGGTGTCGATGGAGCTCCACGCCTGTGCACCTGCGGTCTCGCCCTGGGTGGTGAAGGTGGAGTTGACAAGCTGACCGAGGAAGGAGCGCAGATGCTTTGCGGGGCGGGATTCCACCTTGCCGCTCACGCCGCCGAAGCCGTCGGTGAGGAGTTGCCTGACATCCCAGCCCGCGCAATAGGGGCCGAAGAAGCCGAGGTCGTGCAGGTGGATGTCACCCGTCTCGTGCGCCTCTCTGACCTCTTTGGGATAGACCTTGTACAGCCAGTATTTCTTGGTGAAGTGCTCGCGGACATAGTTGTTGAGGCCGTTGACGCTCTTTTGCATATTCGCGTTTTCCTTGACGCCCCAGTCCTTGTCGGCGAGGTAGCCGGTGAAGAGCTCGGAGGTCTCGCCGATGAGCGCGGAAATCTTCCTTGCCTCCTGACGCCTCTCGCGGTAAAGGATGTACGCCTTCGCGGTCTGCGCGTGCCCCTCGTTGATGAGCACTTCCTCGACGAGGTCCTGGATGTCCTCAACCGAAGGAATCTTGTCGACGAACTTGACTTCCGCCGCCTTGACGACGAGGTCCGCGAGCTTCATGGAAAGCTCTTTGTTCTTGCCGCCGCACGCCTGTGCCGCCTTGAAAATGGCGTCGGCAATCTTTTGCTTGTCGAAGAATTCGATTCTTCCGTCGCGCTTCAAAATTTTGATAATCATAGCACAACTCCCCTTTTGACGAATTTTGGTAGTTTCGGAGGAATTTTGACTCCCTTCCGAAGGATGCAGGACAATGGTAACACAACAATATGTTGTTGTCAATGTTCTTACGACCACAAAATATTGTTTTTTTGTGAAACTTTCGGCGCGATTGTTTCACACGGCAAAATCCCCCGTCAAAACGCGGAAAAACGCGCTTTTTGCGCGGCTTGCGCACTCGTTCCACGGCATTTTTCTTTTTAAGGTTTCTCCGTCGAGCCCCTCGGAGAGGGTGTCCGCGCCCCTCCCCGCACCACAATATATTGTGGTCGCGATTTTCTCTTTCACACACCCCGCACCGCGCCTCCGCGCCCGCCCGCCTCCACTTCCGCGGGCGCGCGCCTTCGCGCGGTATTAAAGAATTTTTAAGTTGTTTTTCCGTATAATAATGCTATAATAGATTAGTCCGCAAAAGCGGAAGACAAAATTTTCGTTCGGGAGCGTTCCCTGGGAAAACTTATGAAAAAGCATCTGGGAAAAATTCTTCTGATAGTCCTCATCGTCGTCTGCATGGCGGCAACGCTCGCCGCGTGCGACGACAACACCGGCAGCGGCGGCAACCAGGACGGCAACTCCGGCACCGACCCCTCTGCCGCGACTTTCACCGTCACATTCAGCGCGGGCGCGGGCAATTCGCTTGAGGGCAAGTACGACCTCAAGGATGTCGCCTACGGCTCCACCGTGGCGACTCCGAAGGATTCCGCGGGCAACAAGCTGGTGCCCACCCGCACGGGATATGTGTTCGACTACTGGGAGGACGCCGACGGCGAGGAGTTCATCTTCTCCGACGACTCCGAGAGCAGAAAGCCCGACACAGTCACCTCCAACATAGCCCTCACCGCCCACTGGACGGCGGCGACATACACCCACTCGCTCATCACCTGGAGCGACGAATATCTCACTCTCCCCGCGGGCGTGAAAATCGAGCTCGCCGACGGCGCGGCGTTCAGGACGACATACGGCACGAAGACAGCCGCCAACATCCCCGTCCCCACCGTGACCAACGAGGACGGCTCCGCAGCGGACGACTGGTTTGCGTACTGGTTCTACCTCGACGCGGACGGCAACGAAGTTCAGTTCACCACCTGGTCGGACAAGGACGGCTCCGCGGTCAGCCTGCTCGAGGAATACTCCTTCCCGTATTCGCTCACTCTCTACCCCAAGCTCCACAGCGCCCTGCCCGACTACAAAGTGACCTTCGGGACGGGCTATGACGACGGCTCGCTCTTCACTCTCACCGAAAAGCTCGGCGACACGCTCGACGGACTTGCGGAGGGCGACATCCCCTCCCGTGCCGGCTACGAATTCGGCGGCTGGTTCTACACCGTCACGACGGGTGAAGGCGACGACGCGGTGACCACGGAGCACGAATTCGTGTTCGCCGCAAGCAAAGACGAGGGCGAAGACGGCGGCAGTGCCGCCGAAGCCGAGCCCACCCGCCTCACCGCGGACATAGCGGTTGAAGGCGACGAGGGCTACACCCTCGGGCTTTACGCAAAATGGATACGCGTGTTCGACATCGCCTCCGCAGGCGACATGAGCACGATGAAGACCGCAATCGACGCCGCCCTCGGCGTTGACGAAGCGGAACTCGGCAGCCCCGCGGCAATCGAAAAGGACGCGGTGCTCGACGCAAAGATAAACTTTGCTCAAAACGCGGATATAACTCTTGCCGACTGGGCTCCCGTCTACGACAACGACAACCCCTTCACGGGCACGCTGACGGGCAACGGCGCAAAGGTCCGGCTGAACTACGGCAGCTCCTTCACGGGCAATGTGCTCGCGCTCTTCGGTGCCACCGCGGGAACGGTGACGGGGATTGAAATCGGCGTTTCCGTCGCCGAACTGCCCACCACCGAGGAAAGCTTCGTCGCGGTGGGCACGCTTGCGGGGAGAACCTCGGGCGTCGTGAACGGCGTTGCGGTGTACCTGCAGGCGGGTGCCGAGGACGCTCCCCTTCTCGCGGACGGGAAAGCGCTCTACATCGGCGGGCTTGCCGCCGAGATGGCGTTCGGCACCGACATCTCTTCGCTCACGGTGAAAAGTGCCTCGGTCTTTGTCAAAAACGCAACCGTGCTCTGCGCGGGCGGCATTGCGGGCACCTCGGTGTACGGCGCGGGCGACTCCACCTCCTCGGTGAAATCCTCCGTCGTGGAAAGCTTTGTCGTCGATTCGACCGCCGACACGGCGTACATCGGCGGCGCGATGGGCGCGCTCAACTCCGTCACGGTGTCCGAGAGCGGCGTCAAAGACTTCGAGATAACCGCCACCGCCTCCACCCTATTTGCGGGCGGCTTCTGCGGCAAGGCGGAAAAGGGTGACCTTTCGGAATGCTACGCCGACGGCACAATCCTCGCGGACGGCATGAGCAAGCCCTCCTCCATCGGCGGGCTCGTCGGCGAAAACACCAGCCTTATCGGAAATTGCAGGACGAACTGCACCGTCACCGCACAGGCGCAGGCGGGCGGCGAACTGTATGTCGGCGGCATAGCGGGCAAGGCGTACAGGGCAAACGCCAACGCCTCCACCTCTTCGGAATCCAAGGGCGACATCAACGCCTCCTACTCGACGGGCAGCATAACTGTTACCGTCGCCGAGGGCGGGAAAGCCACGGTGTACGCGGGCGGGACTGCGGGCATGGCGAGCACCATGCGCTCGTCGCGCTCCTTCACCGATGTCGCGGTGACTGTCACGAACGCGGGCACCAACCGCGTGGGCGCACACATGGGCGCGCGCTTCAACACAATCACCCTCGAGAAGTGCTACTACGCCACCGACGCGGCAGTGACTGTCAACGGCGAACCCGCGCAGGCGGTCACCTCGGAAGGGCTTGCGGGGACGGAAAAGGCGAACTTCGCCGACATCGACTGGCTGACCGACGACAGCGGCTTCAACCTCGACCGTTCGGTGTGGACGGTGGACGGCGACGGCAACACCCGCCTGGCGTTCGAAATCCCCGCCGAAGACAGCGGGGACGACGCGGAGTAAACGCGGACGGAGCTCGGGGCGGCGCTCTCCGCCCGACGGTGCGAACCCGCAAAACAAAAATTTCGAAACAGCTCTGAAAATGTGAAACCCCTGCGAATGCGCAGGGGTTTTCCGTTTCCGGGAATGTGTTGCCCTCTCCCCTTCCGCAGCGTTGTCGGGCATCGGGAGAGTGTGCTCTCACTTGGGGTTGAGGGTTGCCGTCCGCACTATTTTGCGGTGTTTGACCCACCTGCCCATGTAATAAAGGTTGTCGTTGAACTCGTCGCCGATTTCCTTCATTTTTGCATACATCGAGGCTTTAAGTCTTTCTTTTTCAACCTTAAACTCCCGTTCGCGCGCAAGATTGCGTTTCTGGAAGGGGTCGTTGAGGTTGTCGAAAAGGAACTCCTGCCTGTCGCGGCGATACACCGCGTAGGTGAAGCGTTTGTCGCGCACGGCGCGCCATTCCTTGCCGCTGCCGAACATCGCGGTGGGGCCCGTCCCCATCATGAGCGAGGGCTCCGCGTTGTCCGCGCCGTCCGTCATGCAGAGCGACAGGTCCTTGCCCTCCGACTCCTTCGGCACGGGCAATCCCATGAGAGAGAGGAGCGTGGGCATGATGTCGACGGTGTTGAAGCAGAAGTCCTTGCTCCCCGCTCCGATCCTGTCGACCCACCTGATGAAGAAGGGCACGCGCACCGATTCGTCGTAAAAGATGTTTTTCGCGCGTCTGCCGTGCGCGCCGAACATCTCGCCGTGGTCGGAGGTGAACACCACGATGGTGTTGTCCTCTATGTCGAGCTCGCGGACGGCTTTCACTATTCGCCCGAAGTTCTCGTCGAGGTTCGCCACCATTGCGTAATACACCCTCATCCACTCCGTGATTTTGCCTCGCTCGAAGGGCAGGAATCTCGCCCAGAGGTCGGCGTGGGAGTCGTTTGACGGAAAGTAGTTCTCGGGCAGAGTGAAGTCCGTGTCGGCGAACATATCCAGATATTTTGCGGGCACATTCTCCTTTGTCCATGGGTCGTGAGGGGTGCCCAGCGACAAAAACAGCGCAAATGGCTTGTCCCCCGCCGCCGACTCGCGCAACCGTTTGATTGCGAGGTCGGTCATGAAGTCGGGCTCGTAACCCTCGGCGTAAATCTTTTCGGGGGTGTCGAGGTGGTAGTACGCCTTCGGCGCGTAGTATTCGTGATGGAAGTTGTACGCCGCAAAGTACCCGTCGAAGCCCAGCCTGTCCGCACCCGGCGGCACGAACGAGTTGGCGGGGTCGTAGTGGTGCCCGAGTTTGGCGGCATAGAGGTGCCACTTGCCGATGTAGGAGCTTTCGTAGCCCGCGTCGTTCAGCACATGCGCGAAGCACCTGTGGGCGGGGTTCATCCTGATTTCGTTGATTACCATGCCCGTGGAAGTGGTGTACTTGCCCGTGAGGAGCGACGCCCTGTACGGCGCGCACACCGGGTGCCCCGACACGGCATTGACGACATCCAGGCTCTCCCGCGCAAAGGCGTCTATCTCGGGCGTGTGCGCCTTTTCGTCACCGCACGCTCCGACCGACGCGCGGCGGAGCTGGTCGGCAAAGACATAGACCAGATTCGGCCTCTCTCTCATATCTCTTCCTCCCTTTCGTCCTCCGCGTCCGACGCGTCCTCGTATCGGGCACGCTGCTCGGCGAGCTTCTCACGCATCTCGGCATCCTTCTTCTTGTTGAGCGGGTAAAGAAGCATGAGGACGAGCATGAGCCCGAACATGATGAGCGGCACCACCGTGGCGAGGAGGTAGATGCCGTCCTCGGTTTCCTGCGACTGCCCCGCGTACCCCTTTGCCGCGACATAGTTGACGGCGGCGAGGAGCACGGGGACTATGGCGGCAAGTGCCTGCCCTATCTTGCGCATGAAGGTGAACGCGGCGTAGCCCGTCGCCTCCTCGCGTCTGCCCGTGAGCATTTCCTGATAGTCTATGACATCCATTGCAAGCGCCCATATCTCCAGGGTGAAGAAGCCGACGCCCGCGCCCTGCAGGAAGCAGAACGCGATGAAAATCCAGGGGTTGGGGATGCGCCAGATCGTCATGACCAGCGTCGCCGCGGTGGAAAGAATGAGCCCGTAGACGCACATCTCCTTTTTGCCGATTTTCTTGATTATCTTGCCCGTGAAGGGAATCATCGCGACCATGGGGGCGTAGGTTGCGACGGTCACCCATGTCAGCATACCCTCTTTGCCGTAGCAGACATTGAAGAGATACAGGTCGATGGAATTGATGTACATCGACGAGGCGATGAGAAGCATCCCCGCAAGACTCATGATGATGAAGGGGCGGTTTTTGAAGAGCGTGATCACGGTGGAGCGCAGGCACATCTTCTGCGAGGTGTGGGGATAGCTGTAATTCTCCTTGGTGGTGAAAAACGCCGTGATGTAGCATATCAGCATGATGGCGCCGATGACTCCCATGCAGGCGACGAGCTTTTTGCCGTCGAGATAGCTCACCTTTTCGCCGGCGGCGTTGATCGTGGTGGAAAAGACGAGGACGGGGAACAGTATGCCCGCGGGTATGCCGCCTATGCCGCCGCCGATGGAACGCGCAATGGAAAGGCGGCTCCTCTCCCCCTCGTCGCGCGTCATCACGGTCGCGAGCGAGCCGTACGGCACCAGCACGACGGTATAAATCATGCCGTAGGCGATGTAGGTGAAGAGCGCGAACACGATGCACTCCGCAAGCGACATATCGGGGATGGGCGCGAACATCAGAACGGAAACGAGCGCGAGAGGCACGCCGCCGAGTATGAGATACTGCCTGAACTTGCCCCACTTTGTGGGACGGGCACGCTGTGCAAGCCAGCCCATGATGGGGTCGTTGACGGCGTCCCACACCCTTGCGACCACCATGATGACGGTGATGGCGGTGAGCCAGACGGCGGAGGTTTCGGCGTCGAATTTCGCGCCCAGAACATCGGTGTAGAACGCGACGAGATACGCCCCCACCGCCGCAAAAGCGATGTTGTTGCCTAGGTCTGCTATGCCGTAACCGACATAGTTTTTGAGGCTGAGCTTCTTCATTTCGATTCCCCCTGCGGAAAATGCCGCTCAACCGTGCGGCCTCCGACTCTTTTATGATAAAACCTGGCTCACTCAAAATCAATAGGCAAAATCCCCCGCAAGTCACGGATAACGACACACAAGGCGCGCGCATACGGGCGCGTATGCACGGGGCTCAATATTGTTTATTGACTAATCGCGATGTATGGATTAACATATAGATAGCCGAATATCACGGCTTGGGAGGTTGATTATGAAAAATGTCAGATGTTGCAAATGCGGCAGAATCCTCGCCGTGGCAGACGACGCAACCGAAACGGTCTGCACCCAATGCGGGGCGAAGCTGAAGTTCGCACCGCCCGCGCCCGTTCCTGCGCCGCCCGCTCCAGCCCAGGCACCGCCCGCTCCGGCCCAGGCACCGCCCGCGCCCGCCGCGGCTCCCGTTGCCGCACCCCTCGCCGCTCCCGGCGTGCCTCCGGCGCCCGTTCCGTTTGCACCGGGGAATGCCGCGGGACATTCCTATTTCGACGGCAAGCTCCGTCAGTATGTGGGGCTGAGCATCGTGTGCCTGCTTCAGATGATTTTCACTCTTTTCATCGGCACGCCGTGGGTGATAATCAAGAAGAAAAAGTGGCTGCTCAAACACACGATAGTCTACGGACAGCGCCTCAAGCTCACCGCGCGCGGAAGCCAGCTCATCGGCAACTTCATCAAGTGGTTCTTGCTCTCTGTCATAACGCTGGGCATCTACGCGATGTGGATTCCCATCAAATATCAGCAGTGGTACGCCTCGCACCTCGAATTCGACGGCGACCCCATCCCCCCGAGAGAGATGCCGAAGAAGGAGCGCAAAGCGCTGGAAAAGAAGCAGGCAAAGCTCGCAAAGAAAGCGAACTGACGCCCGTCGCGACGCTAGATGCGTCGCATAACGAAAACGCCGTCCCGAACGGGACGGCGTTTTTCATTTCGTTTCAAGAGGCGGATTACTTCTCCTCTTTGGCTTCGGCTTCGGCTTCGAGCACGACTTCCGGGGTCGCCGCGCCGCCCTTTGCCGCTTCCGCCGCCGCAATCTTGTCCACGACGCGGAGCACCACATCGAGCCCCGTGCCCACGGTTTCCGCATCAAAGCGTTCCGCGCGGTCGTGGCAGGTGTGATAGTAGTGGGTGAGGACGGGGTCCTGTGCCGCGAAGGTGATGCTCTTCACACCCGCCTTGGTGAGGGGCGTGGAGTCGCAACCGCCGACGGGGTTGACGATGTTGCCCGGCTTTTCGATGCCGGCTTCGCTCATCGCTTCGAGGAACCACTTTTCGAGGTCGGCGTCAAAGCGGGTGAACTGCCACACATCGCCGTGCACCACTTCAAAGAAGTCCTTGTCGGCGACGGAGTCGATGTTGATATTCCAGCAGTTTTCCAGGATTTTTTCGCCCTTGTGCCTGCGCGTGAACTCTATGGAACCGCGAAGACCGGCTTCCTCGGCGCCGCAGTTGAAGTTGATGATGCGGCACTTTGCGGGCATCTTGTCGGGGTTTTCCTTGAAGTACTTGGTGGCGGCGTAGGCGATGCCGATGCCGGTTGCGTTGTCCATCGCTCCGGGGGACGCGGTGCGGGGATTCTTGTCCGCCCACATGGTGACCATGAAGCACCCGGGGATGATGAAGAGAGGCACCAGGAAGAAGAGCGCGACGGAGAAATTGCTGAGGCCGTTGATGATGTTGAGGTAGGAAATCAGTTGGTCCTCCACCATCTCGTTGGTGTCGGTGAGGATCCACTGGAGCTCGCCGAAGAACAGCGCCGCAGAGGACGCGAATGCGAAGAGGAACGCCACGATGCCGAAGCCCATCTTTGCGAAAACGGGCACGGGACCGAGCTTGCCGTACTTCGTCGTGGCGGAGTGCTTCCAGTTCCAGCTGGTGTCGGTGTGTCCGGAGAGTATGATTGTGTAGTCATACTTGCCGTCCTTGGGCAGAAGCTCGCCGTACACATTCTGGGAAATCTCCTGCTTGAAGAAGGGGTCGAACCAGGTCTTGTAGAGGAAGACGCTGCACACAAGCCAGACCATGGTCGCAAGGCAGGCGAAGAACGCGAGCCCGTGGATGCCGACCGACCATCCGTTGCCGAAGGGCAACAGAAGTGTCAGCCCCGTGAATATGCCGACCCAACCGGCATAGGGGATGCCGCCGATGCTTGCGCGGGGCGACACGGGGAACTTTTCCTTGACGGGCTTGATGCCGATGTCCTCGAGTTTGCCCGCCATGTAGTCGGCGAACTTTTTCTCTCCGTCGGAGCCGGGCAGACGCGAACCTATTTCGTTTGCCGCAGTTTCGACGATGCCGAACGCTTCGTCGGCGTAGGGTTTGAGTTCTTTTCTCATTGTTCCTCCTGTCCGCTTGCGCGGTTATGTTTTCTCGGTGTCCGCCCCGAGGAGGGGAGGCCGCCGCAATTTACTTTCCGATGATCTCCGTGCCGCCCAGCCACTTGCGGAGCACTTCGGGCACGGTGACGGTGCCGTCGGCGTTCTGGAACTGCTCGACGATGGCGGGGATGAGCCTGCTCGTCGCAAGACCGCTACCGTTGAGGGTGTGCACATACGCGGGCTTGCCCGTCACGCTGTCGCGGTAACGGGTGTTGTTGCGCCTCGCCTGATAGTCGTTGGCGTTGGACACGGAGCTGCACTCCTTGTAAATGCCCATGCTGGGAATCCACAGCTCGACATCGTAGGTCCTCGCCATGGACGCGGAACAATCCCCTGCCGCGAGCTTGCTCACCCTGAAGTGCAGGCCCAGCTTTTCGACGAGCGACGCCGCCTTGTCGACGAGCTCGTTGAACGCCTCCATGCTGTGGGCGGGGTGGGCGTACTGCACCATCTCCACCTTGTTGAACTGGTGCCCGCGAATCATGCCGCGCTCCTCTGCCCTGGCACTGCCCGCCTCCTTGCGGTAGCACGGAGTGTAGGCAAAGAACTTCATGGGGAGCTTGCTCTCGTCGATGATTTCGCCCGCATACATATTCACGAGCGCGGTCTCCGCCGTGGGGAGCATGAAACGGTTGCGGTGCCTGTCCTCGTCGAGGTCAAGCCAGTACACCTCGTCGCTGAACTTGGGGAACTGCCCCGCACCGAACCCGCAGTCGTAGCCGAGCTGGTGAGGAGGCAGAATGAACTCGTAGCCGTCCTTGAGGTGTTCCTCGACGAAGTAGTTGAGCAGCGCCCATTCCAGCCTTGCGCCCATGCCGCGGTAAATCCAGAAGCCGTTGCCGCTGAGCTTGACGCCGCGCTCGTAATCCACGAGCCCGAGCGAGGTGCAAAGGTCGACATGGTTCTTGACGGGGAAGTCGAACTCGGGCTTCTTGCCCACCACTTTCACGACCTGGTTGTTCTCCTTTTCGCCGGGGAGCAGGTCGTCGTCGGGGATGTTGGGAAGCCTGGACAAAAAGTCCTTTATCCTGTCCACGAGGGCGTTGATGTCGCCGTCGCCGGCGGCTATCTCGTCGCCTATCCTGCGCATCTCCTCGAAGATGGGCTCCACGGGCTTGCCCGCCTTCTTGAGGGCGGGGATTTCGGCAGACACCTTGTTGCGGCGTGCCTTGAGCTGTTCGACGCGGCTTATCGCCGCTTTTCTTTCGTCATCCCATGCGATGAGCGCGGAAAAATCCGCTTCGCAACCCTTCTTGCGGAGCGCGTCCGCGACGGCTTGGGGGTTCTCTCTTATTCTTGCTATGTCCAGCATAAAAATCTCCTAGGCAAGTGCGGTTCAGGCGATGATGTTCACAAGCCTGCCCGGCACGATGATAATCTTCTTGGGTGCGCCCGCGAGCTGGTCCTTGACTGCCTCGAGCGCGGCGGCTTCGATGTCCGCTTTCTCGGCGGAGGTTGCGACGACGATGCGGGCGCGGAGCTTGGAATTGACCTGCACCGCGAGCTCGACTTCGTCACGCACCATGGCTTTTTCGTCCGCGACGGGATAGCTCTGGTTGAAGACGGAGTACTTGCCTCCCCTCATCTCCCACAGCTCCTCCGAGAAGTGAGGGGCAAACGGAGCGAGCAACCTGACGAGGTCGTCGAGGCACTCGGACATGAAAGCCTCGTCCGCGTTTTCGCCGTCGTAGGCGTAAAGCGCGTTGACATATTCCATTATCCTCGCAATCGCGGTGTTGAACGAGAATGTCTCGAGATCGGCAGAAACGGACTTTATTGTGCTGTTTCTGACATAATTAAGTTCCTTTTCCGCTTTCCCGAACTTTGCATGGTCGGCTTTGCCGCCGCATTTGCGCGGGGCGGCGATGCGCTCCACCCTGTCGAGGAAGCGCGCGATGCTCTCGATGCCCTTGTCGTTCCAGGGGCCGCCCTCGATGTAGCTGAAGCCGAACATGAGGTACATCCTGAACACATCCGCGCCGACGCGGGAGATGCTGTCGTCGGGGGAAACGATGTTGCCCTTGGACTTGGACATCTTGTTGCCGTCCGGCCCGAGAATGGTGCCCTGGTGCACCAGCGAGAGGAAGGGCTCGTCGAAGTCCAGATACCCCATGTCGCGCAGCGCCTTGGTGAAGAAGCGCGCGTAAAGCAGGTGCATGCACGCGTGTTCCGCGCCGCCGATGTACTTGTCGACGGGGAGCATCTTGTCGATGATTGCCCTGTCGAACGCCTTTTCGGAATTCTTGTTGTCGGGGTAACGCAGGTAATACCAGCTCGAGCACACGAAGGTGTCCAGAGTGTCGGGGTCGCGTCTTGCGGGCGCGCCGCAGACGGGGCACTTCACATTCATGAACTCCTCGCACTTCGCGAGCGGGCTCTCGCCGTCGGGGGTGAAATCCACATTATACGGCAGGCGCACGGGCAAATCCTCTTCGGGCACGGGCACCACGCCGCAGTGCTTGCAATGAATCATGGGTATGGGCGCGCCCCAGTAACGCTGACGGCTGACCAGCCAGTCGCGCAGACGGTAGTTGGTCTTGAGTGCGCCCTTGCCCTCCTTTTCCAGCTTCTTTATGACGGCAATCTTGCCCTCCTCGGAGCTCATGCCCGTGAACTCGCCGGAGTTGACCATCACGCCGTATTCGGTGAAGGGAAGGTCGTCGTTGCCGTCCACTCCCTTGACCACGCGCTCGATGGGCAGACCGAGCTTCTTTGCGAACACGAAGTCACGCTCGTCGTGAGCGGCAACGCCCATGACCGCGCCCGTGCCGTAGCTCGCGATGACATAGTCCGCGACGAGTATGGGCACCTCTCTGCCGTTGACGGGGTTGATTGCGTATGCGCCCGTCATGACGCCCGTCTTTTCGCGGTTGCTGGCAAGACGGTCGATTTCCGTGACCTTGGAGGATTCCTTGATATAATTCTCGACGGCTTCCCTGCACTCGGGAGCGGTGATCTTGCCCACCAGCGGATTTTCGGGGGCGAGCACAACATAGGTCACGCCGAAAGTCGTGTCGGCGCGGGTGGTGAACACGCGGAATTTCTCATCGCTGCCCTTGACGGAAAACTCGATTTCGCCGCCGTAGGATTTGCCTATCCAGTTCTTTTGCATGAGCTTGGTCTTTTCAGGCCAGTCCAGCTTGTCCAGCCCCTGCAGAAGCTCCTCGGCGTAATCCGTTATCTTGAAAAACCATTGGGTGAGGTTCTTGCGCACCACCGTCGTCCCGCAACGCTCGCACTCGCCCTGCACGACCTGCTCGTTGGCAAGCACGGTGTTGCAGGAGGGGCACCAGTTCACGGGCGCTTCCTTGCGGTAGGCAAGCCCTTTCTTATACATCTGCAGGAACAGCCACTGCGTCCACTTGTAGTACTCGGGCGAGCAGGTGTAAAGCTCGTGGTCCCAGTCGTACATCGCACCGATTTTCTTGAGCTGCCCTTCCATGGTGGCGATGTTCTTCATGGTGCTGTCCTGGGGGTGTATGCCCGTCTTTATCGCGTAGTTTTCGGCGGGCAGACCGAACGCGTCGAAGCCCATGGGCTGGAACACTTCGTAGCCCTGCATCTTCTTGAAACGCGCATAGGTGTCGGAGGGACCGTAGTTATACCAGTGCCCCGCATGAAGTTTTGCGCCCGAAGGATAGGAGAACATCTCCAGCACATACCACTTCTTGTCGATGCGGGCGGGGTTGAACTTGTTGAGCCCCGTCTCCTCCCATATCTTCTGCCACTTGCTTTCGACTTTCAGCATATCCATATAGACAGCGTACCTCTGGAAATAAACTTATGTAATATCTTAATACTTCCCCGCCGCAAAGTCAATTGTATGACTTCCATTTGAAAAAACGGAAGTCCGCGCGCCCGCGCGCCGTCGCCGCGCGAAGGTCCGCGCGAGGGAATGCGCTATTGATTTCCTCGGGAATCGATGGTAGAATGAGCTCATGAGAAAGGGAAAATTCTTTGTGTCGCTTTTGACCGCAACCGTGTTGCTGTTTTCGTTTGTCGTCCTGCTCAGTGCCTGTGACGACACCCCCGTCGCCCCCACCGCTCCCGCGCTGACCATGCTTTCGGCGCAGGGAAAGGACATTGTCGATGCCGACGGCGAAAAGGTCGTCCTGCGCGGCACCAACCTGGGCGGTTGGCTCGTGCAGGAGGGGTGGATGTGTCCCACCGAACAAGCCGACACCCTCTCCACCATGAAGACGCTTTACTCCCGCTTCGGGCGCGACGCCGCGGAGGAGCTTGTCGACATCTACGAGGACAACTGGATTGAGGAGACCGATTTTGCGAACATCGCCGCCCTCGGGTTGAACACGGTGAGGATTCCCTTCACCTACATGAACATCTTCAACTTCCTCACCGATGACGGCGAACTGCTCGCCCCCGACGAATTCACCCTGCGCGACGACGCTTTCGCGCGGCTGGACTGGGCGCTCGAAATGTGCCGCAAGTACGGGCTCTACGCCATACTCGACCTGCACGGGGCGGTTGCCTCGCAGAACGGCAACGACCACAGCGGCGACACCTCCGGCTCCAACCTCTACGAGGATTCCGCCGCGGGCGAGAGCTTCCGCGCAAAGACGGCGGAACTTTGGGGGCTTGTCGCCGAGCACTTCGAGGGCAACCCGTATGTCGCGGGCTACGACCTCCTCAACGAGCCGGGCAACGCGTCGGGCGCGACGCAGTGGGACTACTACGATGTCCTCTACGACACCGTGCGGGCGAAGGACGCCGACCACATGATTTTCATCGAGGCGGTGTGGGACCCCGCGCAGCTGCCCTCTCCCTCCGAATACGGCTGGAAGAATGTTGTCTACGAATACCACCACTAC